>NZ_JASCOP010000123.1:0-11927 GCF_029959395.1 Stenotrophomonas sp. PS02300 | reverse complement strand
CGGGGCGGGGCCCCCCCACCGGGGGGGCCCCTACCGGTATGTCACCGACGGCGGGTAGCGCACGACCGTTGGTCGTGCGGAGCCAGCGTTCGTGCGATCTCAACCCGCCTTCGGCGCGTTGAGGAAATCCAGACTCACCTGCAGCAACGCGCGCAGGCCCACATCCAGCGCCTTCTCGTCCAGCAGGAACTTCGGCGAATGGTTGGCCGGGGCGGTGGCCGGGTCGATGCCTTCGCTGGTGGAGCCGACGAAGAAGAACATGCCCGGCACCTGCTGGGCATACAGCGAGAAGTCTTCGGCGCCCATCTGCAGCGGCGGCTCGTACACGTTGGCTTCGCCGACCACGGCCTGCAGGCTGGGCAGCATGCGTGCGGTCAGCGCCGGGTCGTTGACCGTGGCCGGGTTGCCTTCGGCCTCGAAGATCTCGGTCTGCGCCTTGGCGCCATGCGCGGCGGCGGTGTGTTCGGCCACGTTGCGCAGGTCGGCGAAGATCTGCTGGCGCATGCCTTCGTCGAAGGTGCGGATGGTGCCCACCATCTCGACCTCGTCGGGAATGATGTTGTAGCGGATACCGCCCTTGATCGCGCCGAAGGACACCACCGCCGGCTGCTTGGAGATGTTGGAGCGGCGGCTGACGATGGTCTGCGCGGTCCCCACCAGGTCGGCGGTGGCCACGATCGGGTCAACCCCGTTCCACGGGGCCGAGCCATGGGTCTGGCGGCCGATCACCTTGATCCCGAAGCGGTCCGAGGCGGCCATCAGCGGGCCACCGCGCACGGCGATCTGCCCGGCCTGCACACTGGAGAAAACGTGCAGGCCGAATACCGCATCCGGCTTGAAGTCCGCAAACAGGCCTTCCTTGAGCATCAGCGCGGCACCGCCCTCTTCCGGCGACGGCGCGCCTTCTTCGGCGGGCTGGAAGATCAGCATCACTTCGCCGGGCAGGTTCTCGCGCATCTTCACCAGCGCGTCGGCCACGCCGAGCAGGGTGGCGGTGTGGGCGTCATGGCCGCAGGCGTGCATCACGCCCACCGGTTCGCCGCGATAGGTGCTGGTGGCCTTGGAGGCAAACGGCAGGCCGGTCTGTTCGGTCACCGGCAACGCGTCCATGTCCGCGCGCAGGGCGATGCGCGGGCCGGGCTTGCCGCCCTTGATGATGGCCACCACGCCGTGGTGGGCGATGCCGGTCTTCGGCTTCAGGCCCATGGCGCGCAGCTGCTCGGCCACCTTGGCCGAGGTGCGCTCCTCGCGGTTGGACAGCTCCGGGTGCTGGTGGAAGTCGCGGCGCCACTGCACCACCTGGGCCTGCAGGCGGGCGGCGGCGGCGGTGACTTCCGGACGTTCTGCCGGGGCGGTGGCGGCCAGCGCGGGCGAGGCGAGCAGCAGGGCGGACAGCAGCAGCGACAGACGGGGCATTCGGGTCTCCACGGGGTTTTCGGGCTTTGAAGCTGAATGTAGGGCATCAAGCTGGTTTTCGCTGTAACTTTTGGCCGCCGCGAACGTTGTCGGGATAAGCAGCCGACTAACAGTCGGCGCTACCGGGTCGCGCGGGGTGGTCGCGTCGGGCCGTCCGGGGGGGAGTTGAACCTTGTCGGCGCTTGCGGGTCTGACCGCCCGTCCCATTTGTCATGCATGAAAGGTCACGGGTGGCGGGTATGCTTTGCGACTGCCAACCGGGCCCCGCCCTTCGCCAGCCTCAGGAGTTTTGAATGTCGCGTTTCTGGAAGATCGTGCTGCTGGTGATCGCAGTGCTGGTAGTGGGGCTGGTGGGCATGCGCATGCTGGGCGGCGGCAAGGGTAAGGATGCCAAGGCCGACGCGCAGGCCGAGGCCGGCAAGGACGGCGAGCGCAACACGGACCCGGTGCCGGTGACGGTGATCGACGCGGCCCGCCAGGACGTGCCGGTCTACGCCAGCGCGCTGGGCACGGTGAGTGCGATGAACACCGTGACGGTGAGCCCGCAGGTGGGCGGCCAGCTGATCAGCCTGAACTTCAAGGAAGGCCAGGAAGTGAAGCAGGGCGACCTGCTGGCGCAGATCGATCCGCGCACGCTGCAGGCCAGCTTTGATGAAGCCGCGGCGGCCAAGAAGCAGAACCAGGCCCAGCTGGCCACGGCGCGCTCGAATTACCAGCGCTCCAATTCGCCCGAATACCGCCAGTACGTGGCCAAGACCGACCTGGACACCCAGCGCAACCAGGTGGCCCAGTACGAAAGCGCGGTGGCGGCCAATGAAGCCAGCATGCGCGCGGCCCAGGTGCAGCTGCAGTACACCCGCGTGACCGCGCCCATTTCCGGCATCGCCGGCATCCGTGCGGTGGACGCCGGCAACGTGGTCAGCGCCGGGACCGCGCTGGTCACCCTGACCCAGATCCATCCGATCCACGTAGTGTTCAACCTGCCCGAACGCCAGCTGCCGGACGTGCGCCAGGCCCAGCAGGCCGGCCCGGTGACGATTGCCGCACTGGACCGCAACGACTCGCACGTGCTCACCGATGGCGGCAAGCTCGACGTGGTGGACAACCAGATCAGCAGCGACAGCGGCACCTTCCGCGCGCGTGCGCTGTTCGACAACGCCGACAACACCCTGTGGCCGGGCCAGTTCGTCAACGTGCGCATGCAGCTGCGCACGATCGCCGGCGGCGTGGTCATTCCCACTCAAGCCGTCATGCGCGGCCCCGACGGCGAGTACGTGTACATCGTCAAGCCGGACAACACGGTGGCCATGCAGACCGTGAAGAGCGGCGTGGAAGTGGGCGACAGCAACGTGCAGATCACCGAAGGCCTGAAGGGCGGCGAGCGCGTGGTCAGCGAAGGCCAGTTCCGGCTCAAGCCGGGCAGCAAGGTCACCGCACTGAAGCCGGGCGAGACCCCGGCCGCGCCGACCGAGGCCGAACTCAAGGCCGCCGCGCAGAAACAGGGCCCCGGCAGCCGCCGTGGCGGCGGTCCGCGCTGACCGCGCAGGCCGCAACCGTAACGCCGGCCCGGTGGCCGGCGTACGCCTCCCGCATCGCCGTCTGATGTAACAGCAAGGATCCGCCCGTGGGCTTTTCGACGATCTTCATCCGCCGCCCCATCGCCACCTCGCTGCTGATGGCGGGCCTGCTGCTGCTCGGCATCCTGGGCTACCGCCAGCTGCCGGTGTCGGCGCTGCCGGAAATCGATGCGCCCAGCCTGGTGGTCACCACCCAGTACCCGGGTGCCAACGCCACCACCATGGCCTCGCTGGTGACCACGCCGCTGGAACGCCAGTTCGGGCAGATCTCCGGGCTCGAGCTGATGACCTCCGATTCGTCGGCGGGCCTGTCCACGATCATCCTGCAGTTCGCGATGGACCGCGATATCGACATCGCCGCACAGGACGTGCAGGCCGCGATCCGCCAGGCCACCCTGCCCTCGTCGCTGCCCTACCAGCCGGTCTACAACCGGGTGAACCCGGCCGACGCGGCGATCATCACCCTCAAGCTCACCTCCGACACGCGCCCGCTGCGCGATGTGAACAACTACGCCGACTCGATCCTGGCCCAGCGCCTGTCGCAGGTGCAGGGCGTGGGCCTGGTGTCGATCGCCGGCAACGTGCGGCCGGCCGTGCGCATCCAGGTCAATCCGGCGCAGCTGTCCAACATGGGCCTGACCCTGGAAGACCTGCGCAGCGCGCTGACCCAGGCCAACGTCAACGCACCCAAGGGCTCGCTCAACGGCAAGACCCAGTCCTACAGCATCGGCACCAATGACCAGCTGACCAGCGCGGCCGAGTACCGCGAGACCATCATCAGCTACAAGAACGGCGCGCCGGTACGGCTGGCGGACGTGGCCGAGGTGATCGACGGCGTGGAGAACGACCAGCTCGCCGCCTGGGCCGATGGCAAGCCGGCGGTGCTGCTGGAAATCCGCCGCCAGCCCGGTGCCAACATCGTGCAGACGGTGGAGCGCATCCGTGCATTGATGCCGCAGCTGCAGAACGTGCTGCCGGCCGACGTGCACCTGGAGGTGTTCTCCGACCGCACCGAAACCATCCGCGCCTCCGTGCATGAAGTGCAATTCACCCTGATCCTCACCATCGGCCTGGTGGTGGCGGTGATCTTCGTGTTCCTGCGCCGCCTGTGGGCCACGATCATTCCCTCGGTCGCGGTGCCGCTGTCGCTGGCGGGCACGTTCGGGGTGATGGCCTTTGCCGGCATGTCGCTGGACAACCTCTCCCTGATGGCGCTGGTGGTGGCCACCGGCTTCGTGGTCGACGATGCGATCGTGATGATCGAGAACATCGTGCGCTACATCGAACAGGGCAAGAGCGGACCGGAAGCGGCCGAGATCGGCGCGCGCCAGATCGGCTTCACCGTACTGTCGCTGACCGTGTCGCTGGTGGCGGTGTTCCTGCCGCTGCTGCTGATGCCCGGCGTCACCGGCCGCCTGTTCCATGAGTTCGCGTGGGTGCTGAGCATCGCGGTGGTGCTGTCGATGCTGATCTCGCTGACGCTCACCCCGATGATGTGCGCCTACCTGCTCAAGCCCGACGCGCTGCCGGAAGGCGAGGATGCGCATGAGCGCGCGCACGCGGCCGGCAAGCAGACCGTGTGGAGCCGCACCGTGGGCCTGTACGAACGCAGCCTGGACTGGGTGCTGGACCACCAGCGCATGACCCTGGCGGTGGCCGCCGGCGCGCTGGTGCTGACCGTGGTGCTGTACATCGTCATTCCCAAGGGCCTGCTGCCCGAGCAGGACACCGGGCTGATCACCGGCGTGGTCCAGGCCGACCAGAACATCGCCTTCCCGCAGATGGAACAGCGCACCAAGGCCGTGGCCGAAGCGCTGCGCAAGGACCCGGCGGTGACCGGCGTGGCCGCGTTCATCGGCGCCGGCAGCATGAACCCCACGCTCAACCAGGGCCAGCTGTCGATCGTGCTGAAAGAGCGCGGCGACCGCGATGGGCTGGAGGAGATCCTGCCGCGCCTGCAGCAGGCCGTGGCCGGCATTCCCGGCGTGGCGCTGTACCTCAAGCCGGTGCAGGACGTGACCCTGGATACCCGCGTGGCGGCCACCGAGTACCAGTACTCGCTGTCGGACGTGGACAGCGCGCAGGTCGCGCTGCAGGCCACCCGGCTGACCGAGGCGCTGCGCCAGCGCCCGGAACTGGCGGACGTGGACAACAACCTGTCCAACCAGGGCCGTGCGCTGGAACTGACCATCGACCGCGACAAGGCCAGCGTGCTGGGCGTGCCGATGCAGACCATCGACGACACCCTGTACGACGCGTTCGGCCAGCGCCAGATCTCCACCATCTTCACCGAGCTCAACCAGTACCGCGTGGTGCTGGAAGTGGCGCCGGAGTTCCGCACCAGCACCGCCCTGATGAACCAGCTGGCGGTGGCCTCCAACGGCGCCGGCGCGCTGACCGGCAGCAACGCCACCAACTTCGGCCAGGTCACCTCGTCCAACTCCTCCACCGCCACCGGCATCGGCGCGCAGAACACCGGCATTCCGGTGGGTGCGGGCAACATCATCCCGCTGGCCGCGCTGGCCGAAGGCAAGGTCACCAGCACCCCGCTGGTGGTCAGCCACCAGCAGCAGCTGCCGGCGGTAACGGTGTCGTTCAACATCGCCCCGGGCTATTCGCTGTCCGATGCGGTCAAGGCGATCGAAGAGACCCGCGCCAGCCTGGACATGCCGGCGCAGGTGCATGCGCAGTTCATCGGCAAGGCCGCCGAGTTCACCGGCAGCCAGACCGACGTGGTGTGGCTGCTGCTGGCCTCGCTGGTGGTGATCTACATCGTGCTGGGCGTGCTGTACGAGAGCTACATCCACCCGATCACGATCATCTCCACCCTGCCGCCGGCGGGCGTGGGCGCGCTGCTGGCGCTGATGGTGTGCGGGCTGAGCCTGTCGGTGGATGGCATCGTCGGCATCGTGCTGCTGATCGGCATCGTCAAGAAGAACGGCATCATGATGGTGGACTTCGCCATCGAGGCGCGCCGCGCCGGGGCCAACGCGCACGAAGCGATCCGCCGCGCCTGCCTGCTGCGCTTCCGCCCGATCATGATGACCACCGCCGCGGCCATGCTGGGCGCGTTGCCGCTGGCACTGGGCACCGGCATCGGTTCGGAGCTGCGCCGCCCGCTGGGCATCGCCATCGTCGGCGGCCTGCTGATTTCGCAGCTGGTCACGCTGTACACCACGCCGGTGATCTACCTGTACATGGAGCGCTACTCCGAATGGCTGCGCCAGCGCCGTGAACAGCGCGCGCTTCGCGACGGCACCGCACAGGACCACGCGTGAACATCTCCGGCCCGTTCATCCGCCGCCCGATCGGCACCGCGCTGCTGGCCATCGGCCTGTTCGTGGTCGGGTTGATGTGCTACCTGAAGCTGGGCGTGTCGGCGCTGCCGAACATCCAGATTCCGGTGATCTTCGTACACGCCAGCCAGTCCGGTGCGGACGCCACCACCATGGCCTCCACGGTCACCGCGCCGCTGGAGCGCCACCTGGGCCAGCTGCCCGGCGTGGACCAGATGCGCTCGTCCAGCTCCGAAGGCAGCTCGCTGGTCTTCATGATCTTCCAGAGCGGGGTGGACATCGATTCGGCCGCGCTGGACGTACAGACCGCGATCAACTCGGCCCAGGCCGACCTGCCCTCCGGGCTGGGTTCGCCGATGTTCCAGAAGGCCAACCCGAACGACGATCCGGTGATCGCCATCGCGCTGACCTCGCAGACGCAGTCGGCCGACGAACTGTACAACGTGGCCGATTCGCTGCTGGCCCAGCGCATCCGCCAGATCAGCGGGGTGTCGTCGGTGGATATCGCCGGCGCCTCCACCCCGGCGGTGCGGGTGGACGTCAACCTGCGCCTGCTCAATGCGCTGAACCTCACCCCGGATGACCTGCGCAATGCGGTACGCGCGGCCAACGTGACCTCGCCCACCGGTTTCCTGACCGATGGCAGCACCACCACGGCGATCATCGCCAACGATTCGGTGGCGCGTGCAGCCGACTTCGCCAACCTGGTGATCAAGACCCAGGACGATGGCCGGGTGATCCGCCTGAAGGACGTGGCCAACGTCTACGACGGCCAGCAGGATGCCTACCAGGCTGCGTGGTTCGACCACAAGCCGGCGGTGGTGATGTACGTGTTCACCCGTGCGGGCGCCAACATCGTGGAGACGGTGGACAGGGTCAAGGCACAGATCCCGATGCTGCGCGACTACCTGCAGCCGGGCACCACGCTCACCCCGTACTTCGACCGTACCCCGACCATCCGCTCGTCGCTGCATGAAGTGCAGATCACCCTGCTGATCAGCCTGGCGATGGTGATCCTGACCATGGCGCTGTTCCTGCGCCGGCTGGCGCCGACGCTGATCGCGGCGATCACCGTGCCGCTGTCGCTGGCCGGCGCAGCACTGGTGATGTACGTGTTCGGCTTCACCCTGAACAACCTGAGCCTGCTGGCGCTGGTGATCGCGATCGGCTTCGTGGTCGACGACGCGATCGTGGTGATCGAGAACATCATGCGCCACCTCGACGAAGGCATGCCGCGCATGCAGGCGGCGTTGACCGGCGCACGCGAGATCGGCTTCACCATCGTCTCCATCACCGCCTCGCTGGTGGCGGTGTTCATTCCGCTGCTGTTTGCCAGCGGCATGGTCGGCGCGTTCTTCCGCGAGTTCACCGTCACCCTGGTGGCAGCCATCGTGGTGTCGATGATCGTCTCGCTCACCCTCACCCCGGCGCTGTGCAGCCGCTTCCTGAGCGCGCATACCGAGCCGGACAAACCCTCGCGGATCGGCCGCTTCCTGGATGCCACCCACGACCGCATGCTGCGCGTGTACACCGTGTGCCTGGATTTCTCGCTGCGCCACGCGCTGCTGCTGTCGCTGACCCCGATCCTGCTGATCGTCGCCACGGTGATGCTGGCCGGCGCGGTCAAGAAGGGCTCGTTCCCACCGCAGGACACCGGTCTGATCTGGGGCCGCGCCAACTCCAGCGCGACGGTGTCCTTCGAGGACATGGTCAACCGCCAGCGCCGCATCACCGACATGCTGATGGCCGACCCGGCGGTGAAAACCGTGGGCGTGCGCCTGGGCAGCGGCCGCCAGGGTTCCAGCGCGCAGTTCAACATCGAGCTGAAGACCCGCAAGGAAGGCCGCCGCGAAACCACCGCGCAGGCACTGGCACGGCTGAGCGCCAAGGCCGATCGCTACCCGGACCTGGAACTGCGCCTGCGCGCGATCCAGGATCTTCCCAGTGATGGCGGCGGCGGCAACAGCCAGGGCGCGCAGTACCGCGTGTCGCTGCAGGGCAACGACCTGGCCCAGCTGCAGGAATGGCTGCCCAAGGTGCAGGCCGCACTGAAGAAGAACCCCATGCTGCGCGACGTCGGCACCGACGTGGATACCGCCGGCCTGCGCCAGAACATCGAGATCGACCGGGCCAAGGCCGCGCGCCTGGGCGTGTCGGTCGGTGCGATCGATGGCGCGCTGTACGGCGCGTTCGGCCAGCGCCAGATTTCGACGATCTATTCGGACATCAACCAGTACAGCGTGGTGGTCAACGCGCTGCCGGAGCAGACCGCCACCCCGCGGGCACTGGATGAGATCCACGTGCGCGCCGGCAACGGCGAGATGATCCCGATCACCGCCGTGGCGCGCCAGGTCCCCGGGCTGGCCCCGCCGCAGATCACCCACCAGAACCAGTACACCACGATGGACCTGAGCTACAACCTGGCCCCGGGCGTCAGCACCGGCGAAGGCGAGGCGATCATCAAGGCCACCGTGGACGGGCTGCGCCTGCCCGGCGACATCCGCATCAGCGATGGCGGCGGCTTCAACGTGCAGCTCAACCCCAATTCGATGCTGATCCTGGTGCTGGCCGCCATCATCACCGTGTACCTGGTGCTGGGCATGCTGTACGAAAGCCTGGTGCACCCGGTCACGATCCTGTCCACGCTGCCGGCGGCGGGCGTGGGCGCGCTGCTGGCGTTGTTCGTGACCAATACCGAGCTGTCGGTGATCTCGATGATCGCGCTTGTGCTGTTGATCGGCATCGTCAAGAAGAACGCGATCATGATGATCGACTTCGCCGTGGTGGCCCAGCGCGAGCACGGCAAGAGCCCGCTGGAAGCCGTGCGCGAAGCCAGCATCGTGCGCTTCCGCCCGATCATGATGACCACCATGGTGGCGATCCTGGCGGCGGTGCCGCTGGCCATCGGCCTGGGCGAGGGCTCGGAGCTGCGCCGCCCGCTGGGCATCGCGATGATCGGCGGGTTGCTGTTCTCGCAGAGCCTGACCCTGCTGAGCACGCCGGCGCTGTATGTGATCTTCTCGTGCCTGCAGCAGCATTGGCGCGGCTGGCGCGCACGCCGGCGCGAGAAGGCCCTGATCAAGCGCGCCGCCCGCGCGTAGGGCGGCGCACGACCAACGGTCGTGCGCTACCGCGGTAGGTACCGACCGTTGGTCGGTACATTCCCGATGGCGTCCATGACGATCATTTGACGCACGGCGCCTGAAAGAGAACAATTCGCACCAGCCACGGTCCTGCCTCGCCTCGCGCACCGCGCTGCTTCCGCCTCCTGCGGGCAGTGCCCCGACTCAGCCACGCCCTCTTCTTCCGCCATCAACCGATCGCGGACGGTGTGCTGCTGTCCGCAGAGGACCCCCACAACATGCATGTTTCCGCTCTTCCGCGCCGCGCCCTGCGCCCGGCCCTGCTTGCGCTGTCGCTGTCGCTGGCCTGCGCAGCCCACGCCCAGTCGCGCTCGGCCACCGAGCTGGACGCGGTCAAGGTCACCGCCGAACGCACCCACACCGATACCGGCGCCCTCGGCGACCGCCCGGTCCGCGATACCCCGTTCGCGATCTCCGTGATCGGCCGCGAGGACATCGAGAAGCGCCAGGTGGTCTCGCTCGGCGAAGCGTTCCTGACCGACCCCTCGGTGGTCACCCAGGTCAGCGCCTACGCCAGTGGCTGGAGCTCGCCGATCCGCAACCGCGGCATCGACCTGAGCTACGACAGCTACCGGGTGAACGGCCTGCAGGTGTCCTCCTGGGGCACCGAGTGGCCGCTGGAAGTGATGGAGCAGGTGGAACTGCTGAAGGGCCCGGGGGGCTTCATGTACGGCTTCGGCCAGCCCGGCGGCATCATCAACTACGTGACCAAGAAGCCGACCGACACCACCACGTTCTCGGCGCAGGTCGGTTGGCGCGAACAGGGCATCGTCAGCGGCCAGGTCGACGTCGGCGGCCGCTTCGGCAACGAAGACATGTTCGGCTACCGCTTCAACGCTTACCAGGAGAAGGGCGAAACCTTCAACGGCGGCGAGGTGAACCGCAAGGTCGGCGCGCTGTCGCTGGATGCGCGCCTGGGCGATGCGCTCACCTGGACCTTCGATGGCGTGTTCCAGGAGCGCGACCTGGGCGAGGAATCGCCGCAGTACTACTTCATCGGCCTGACCGAACTGCCGCGCCCGATCGCCGGCGATGTCAACAATGCCATTCCGGGCACTTTCTACGACACCCGTTCCAGCCTGCTCTCCACCGCGCTGAACTGGCAGATCAACGATGACTGGAAGGCCAGCCTGAGCTATGGCTACACCTCGTCGTGGAACGACGTGAACAAGATCTTCGCCTACATCGACGACGTCAACGGCGATTACGACGTGAACGCCTACGAGCTCGGCGGCAAGAGCGAGTGGAAGCTGGCCCAGGCCATCGTGCAGGGCCGCTTCCAGACCGGCCCGCTGTCGCACCAGGTCGTCGCCGGCGTCTCGCACCAGACCGGGCTGGGCTGGGACCGTCCGTACGAATGGAACACCATCGGCCGTGGCAACCTCTACCAGCGCCCCACCCTTCGCCATGACGCGGTCGGTTCGCATGAGCTCACCCGCGGCAGCGAAACCGTGCAGCAGGCGGTGTTCGTCAGCGACACGGTGGATTTCGGCCACGGCTGGTCGGTGCTGGCCGGTGCGCGCTACAACGACTTCGAAAACAAGGGCGCCTACCACACCTACCCGGTCACCCCGACCTACGCGGTGATGTTCAAACCGGCCGACGAAGTCACGCTCTACACCAGCTACGTCGAATCGCTGGAAGCGGGCAGCCGCGTGGGCAGCGACTACATCAACGCCGGCGACGTGCTCGACCCGACGATCAGCAAGCAGTTCGAGGTCGGCGCCAAGATCGAGTACCCGCGCTGGAACGCCAATGCTGCCGCCTTCCGCCTGGAGCGCGGCGCCAACATCGACCGCCTGACCAGCGGCGGCAAGCTGCTGGTGCAGGACGGCATCACCCTGTACGAAGGCGTGGAAGTCAGCGGCGACGTGCGCCTGACCGATGCCTTCACCCTCGGCGGCGGCATCACCTGGCTGGACCCGACCTACGACAAGCTCTCGCCCGACAGCAGCACCCAGGAAGGCAACCGCACCGCCGGCGCAGCGCGCTGGAACGGCGTGGTGCACGCCGACTACAGCGTGCCGCAGGTGGAAGGCCTGAGCCTGTACGCCCTGGCCCGCTACTACGGTGATGTGTACTACGACGCCGACAACACCCTCAAGCTGCCCGATTACACCCTGGTCAACGCCGGCGTCGGCTACCGCATGCAGGCCAACGGCCACCCGGTCACCTGGCGCGCCAGCGTCGAAAACCTCACCAACAGGAAGTACTGGTCCAACGCCGGCATCGGCCTGCCGCGCACGTTCGCGGTCAGCGTGCGGTTTGATCTGTAAGCGAAGGGCGTAACAGCCTGTCGTTTCATTCTTTGCGAGCGGGGAGGCCGACGGGCAGCCCCGACAGTTGGCTGCGTTGTGCGGGAAGAAGCAGCCAGGCAGGGCCTGGCTCTACGCTTTTCCGTGGCCACCGGCACATTGTCGAAGGGTCGGCGGGGGTGGGTTTGCGGGGGCTTTGCGAAACATGGATGTTTCGCAAGAGCCTCCACGGATGGATTC
>NZ_JASCOP010000122.1:0-11974 GCF_029959395.1 Stenotrophomonas sp. PS02300 | reverse complement strand
CCGACGCGGGCGACGACCCCCGGCGGGCCGTCCACGTCCGGCAGGGTGAGGGCCGGCCCCGGAGCGCCGGGCCGGGCCGGCACGGCGGCCGGCCGATCCACGGCGGCGAACCTGGGTTCCTGCGGCGCGCGCCCGACGTAGTACACGCCGGTGCCCAATCCCAGCGCCGCCGCCAGCGCCGCCACGACCATCAACGAGGTGCGGGGCGGCGGGGTGCTCATCGCGCGGTGCGCAGCAGCGCTTCTTCCACCAATGCCTGGGTCAGCACGGTCGGCAGCACGGTCGGTGGTGCGCCGGGGCCGTACACCACGTACAGCGGCACGCCCACGGCCTTGTGCTCTTCCAGGAACGCGGTGATCTCCGGGTCCACGTTGGTGTAGTCACCGCGCATGTACACCGCGTTGGTACGGCGCAGGGTTTCCTCGAAACCATGGGTGCCCAGCACCGCGCGTTCGTTGGCCTTGCAGGTCACGCACCAGTCGGCGGTCATGTTGACGAACACCACGCGGTTGTCCTGGCGCAGCCGGTCGAGCATCTGCGGCGAATAGGCCACCACGTTGTCGGCGGCCGCCAGCGCGGCCTTGGCCGGTGCAGCGATGCGGGTCACGCCCCACACCGGCACCAGCGCGCCCAGCAGCAGCACCAGCGCCAAGGCGGCGCCGACGCGCTGGCTGCGCCAGCGGCTGCGTTCGAACCACCACAGCGCCAGGCCCAGCACCACCAGCCCGGCCAGCACCAGCGCCATCGCATCCACGCCACGCTGCTTGCCCAGCACCCACAGCAGCCACAGCGCGGTGGCATACATCGGGAAGGCCAGCACCTGCTTCAGGGTTTCCATCCACGCACCCGGGCGCGGCAGGCGCTTGGCCAGCGAGGGCACGAAGCCGATCAGCAGGAACGGCAGCGCCAGGCCCAGGCCGAGCATCAGGAACACCAGCATCGCCGGCACCGCCGGTGCGGTGAAGGCATAGGCCAGCGGCGCCCCCATGAACGGTGCCACGCACGGGCTGGCCACCACGCAGGCGAGCACACCGGTGAAGAAATCGCCCATCGGCCCGCTGCGCGAGGCCAGCGACTGGCCCACGCCGCCCAGGCTGCCGCCCAGGGTGAACACCCCGGACAGGCTCAGGCCTACGGTGAACATCAGGTACACCAGCGCGGCGATGAACCACGGGTGCTGCAGCTGGAAGCCCCAGCCTGCGGCCTGGCCGGCGGCGCGCAGCGCCAGCACCAGCGCGCCGATCGCGGCGAACGCCACCAGCACGCCGGCGGTGTACCAGAGCGCATGGCTGCGCGCGCGCTGGCGGCTTTCGCCGCTCTGCGCCACGCCCAGCACCTTCAGCGACAGGATCGGCAGCACGCACGGCATCAGGTTGAGGATCAGGCCGCCGGCCAGTGCCAGCAGCAATGCGGTGACCAGGGTGACCGGCGCGGCACTGCCGCTGGCACCCGGAGGACGCGTGCGCTGGTCGTTGTCGGCGCTGGCGTCGGGCGTGCCGTCGGCGGGCAGCTCCAGGGCCGGTTCGTTCGGGCGGATCAGCATCGGCTGGGTCGCCATGCCGGTAGCCTCGCGCCCCTGCGCGCGCTTCTCGCGCGACACCAGCGGCGCGATCACTTCGCTGCGGCGTGCTTCTTCATCCGCGCTGGCGTTGACCTTGCCGGCCGGCAGGGCCAGCTTCACCCGCCGGGTCATCGGCGGGTAGCAGATGCCATCGGTCTGGCAGCCCTGGAAGGTGATCACCAGCGTGGCATCGGCGGCATCGGCCACGCTGCGGCGCAGCGGCAGCTTCACGTCGACCTGGTCGAAGTACACCGACACATCGCCGAAGTGTTCGTCGCGGTGCGACTTGGCGGCCGGCCACAGCGGCTTGTCCGCGCGGATGCCGGGGGCACCTTCCAGCTTCAGCGAGGTGCGGTCGCGGTAGAGGTAGTAGCCCGGCGCCGGGCTGAAGCGCAGCAGCACGGTGTTGCCATCGCCGACGATGGCTTCGAAGCCGAAGGCGCGCTCGGACGGCAGCGGCAGCGACTGGGTGCTGGCCGCACCGGGCAGGCGCAGGCCACCGGCGGCGCTGCCACCGGCCAGCGGGTTGTTGAACGGCGACGCGGCGCCGCCGCCCAAGGCCGGGGTCACGGCGCTGTCGGCGCGGGCGCTGCCACCCGGCAGCTTGACCTGCACGCTGCGCTTCTGCGGCGGGTAGCACACGCCGGCATCGGCGCAGCCCTGGTAGCGCACTTCCAGCGTCACCGTATCGGTACCGTCGGCGGCCTTGCCCGGCAGTACCGCGGTCAGCCGCTCGCGGTAGGTTTCCACCTCGCCGAAGAAGTCGTCGTGGTGCTTCTTGCCGGCCGGCATCTGCAGCGCCTCGGCACTGAAGCCGGCGTCGCTCTTGACCGTGGTGCGGTGGCGGTAGAGGTAGTAGCCCGGTGCGATCTTCCAGCTCACCTCGATGCGGTCGCGGTCGCGCGCCTGCGCGCTCAGCCCGAAGGCTTCGTCCACCGGCAGCAGGTCTTTCTCGCTGACGGCCAGCGCCGGCAGGGACACCACGAACAGCGCGCACAGCGCGGCAACACGACGAAACAGCGTCATCAATCAGTTTCCTCTCGGGTCTGGGCCCGAATCCAATCCAGGTACGCCGGCAGGCCGGCGCGGGTTTCGACCGCGATGCACTCGGGGAGTTCATACGGGTGCAGTACCTGCACGCGCGCGATGGCCGCATCCAGGCGGCTGCCGGTGGTCTTGATCAGCAGTTGGACCTCGTGGTCCTCGGTGACCTCACCGTGCCAGCGGTAGGTCGAATGCGCCCCGTCCAGCCGGGTGACGCAGGCGGCCAGGCGTTCTTCCACCAGTGCGTGCGCGATCCGCGCGGCGGTGGCCGCATCGGGGCAGGTGGTCAGAAGAATGAATACGGGATCGGGGGTCGACATGACCGCCGATTGTAATGCGGATGGAGCCGGTCCCCACGGGACCGGCTCCATCACAGACCCGTAGCCCCGGCCGTTGGCCGGATCTCGCGGTCGATCAGTTCGCCAGCTCGCAGGTCGCCGGCTTGGCCGACGTGAACAGGGCGGGCGTGCCCCATTCCGGGTGGTCGATGAACGGATTGCGGTTGCCCTGGAAGCTGTAGATCACTTCATTGCGGGCGCGTTCGGCTGCATCCGGCGGGTCTGACAGGTGCCAGTCGATCAGGGTCGAGAGCAGGCCCATGTAAGCCGGCGACGCCGAGGTCTTCACGATCCTGCTGCGGTCGTCGGTCAGCTCCAGGTCCGGTTCGGACTGGCCGGTGGCTGCATCCTTGCCGCCCTCATAACGGATCGCCATGTACATCACCGCACGCGCCATGTCGCCCTTGCGGTGGCCCCAGACCTCGAAGGTGCCGCCGTTGCCGTCGGGGGTGCGCACCCAGTTGGAATTGCCCGGGTAGCCGCCACTGCCGCCGCCGGTGCCATTGTTGGCTTCGGTGGCGCGCTCGCCGCAGTTGCTGTCGCACTTGGCAAACGGCTTGTTGCCGCGGTCCGCGTTCCACTGCGCATCGGTCAGGTACAGCATGTGGGTATCGGTGTAGGGCGCGTACGGCAGGCCCTTGTCGCCGGTGGTGCTGGCAAAGCCCAGTGAATTGGGCCAGGTGTGCTCGCGGTTGTAGGTCAGCCCGCTGCCGGTGCCGGCCCGGTCGCTGACCTTCGCGTAGCTGCGGTTGCGGTACGCGTCCAGGATCCGGCCGCTGTTGTTCGGATCCTCGTCGGCGATTTCCAGGATGGTCCAGGTGCTGGTGCCCGAGCCGCTGTACGGGTAGGAGGTGTGGCCCTTGATGGTGGCGTGCAGCGAGCAGCGCAGCTGGCTGGGGCTGGAGGTGTTGACCTTGGAGTAGTAGCTGCCCGGGTCCGGATCGGGGCCGGGGTCGGTACCGCCGCTGGCCACGGTGAAGGCGATGCGGGTATCGGCGGCCGGGCGTGCGCCCTGCGCGTCCTTGATGCGGGCGGCGCGGATGTCGAAGCGGCAGGCTTCGCCGGCCACCAGCGCGGTGTTGGTGGACAGCGTGAAGCGGGTGCCGCTGCTGGCGTGGGTCAGCGGTACCGCGCCGGACTGGCCGCAGCTGAGGGTGAAGGCGCCGGCGCTGACGGTGACGCTTTCACTGAAGGTCACGGCCAGGTCGGCGGCGGCCGGGAAGCTGGTCGCGCCCTGTTCCGGGGTGGTGGTGCTCACCGACGGGGGCGTGTTGGGGCCGGTGCTGCCACCGCCGCTGAAGGTCTGGCCGGTGTTGCAGGCACCGAAGGTCTGCGCGGCCGATCCGGCCCAGGTGAAGTGGGTGTACTGGCTGCCGCTGCCGGTGAGCTGCAGGGAGGTGCCCGGGGCGGTGCTGTTGCTCTCGCTGACCGGGATGTTCTGGCTGGTCAGCCCGGCGGCCGGGCCGCCGGACGCGGTGATGGTGCCTTCGTAGCTGATGAACTGGACCACCTTGCCGCTGGCATCGACCAGCGCGATGCCGTCGTTGGAGCCGTTCTGCAGGCCATTGGTGGGGTAGGTGACGGTGGCGATGCTGGCCTTGCCGCAGCCGGCGGCGGTACCGGCCGGCACGGCATTGTTGGCATAGACCGTGGCGGCCGACGGGGTGCTGCCGTTGTACAGGTACAGCCGGTAGGTACTGAGGTCCTCGCCGCCGGTGGCGACCACCTCGATGGCTTCGCCGACATCCCCGGCCGGGGTGCTGTCGTCGTAGTGCAGTTCATTGATGAATACGTCCGCCCGGGCGGAACCCGCGGCCAGCGCCAACAGGCACCCCAGGGACAGCGGTGTGAGCAACCTCATCTACGGCTCCTTGTGATTGGGTTTTGCCGGCCGAATCTAGCTAATCCATATGACACATCTATCGATTTGTCGTCTTCGGCACTCCGCATTGGGACGTGCGTCAAGAAAATGGCGGTCTGGGAGAAATCGTCGGCACCCCCTTGAAAGGGCCGGGGACAGCACCATCTCTGCCCTGTCCCGCACTGGCGGGTTTTTTCACGAGCGGTGCTGGCAGTCGCCTGGGGCGAGTGCTAATATCGCCAGACTTTTTCAAACCAATCAACAACTTAAGAGGCACGCATGAACATCAAGCCGCTTCACGACCGCGTCGTGGTCAAGCCGATCGAAGCCGACGAAGTCTCCGCCGGCGGCATCGTGATCCCCGACTCGGCCAAGGAAAAGTCGACCAAGGGTGAAGTCGTGGCCGTGGGCCCGGGCAAGCCGCTGGACAACGGCAGCGTGCGCGCGCCGTCCCTGAAGGTTGGCGACAAGGTCATCTACGGCCAGTACGCCGGCAGCAGCTACAAGAGCGAAGGCGTGGAATACAAGGTCCTGCGCGAAGACGACATCCTCGCCGTCATCGGCTGAGTTTGCGCCGCCGGGCTCTGCCTGGTCTTACGTGTCCCCAATCAATGCAGCCGGGCATCGCCCGGCGCCACATAAAAGGTAATCGCAATGGCTGCCAAGGAAATTCGTTTCGGTGAAGACGCCCGCGCCCGCATGGTGCGCGGCGTCAACGTTCTCGCCAATGCCGTCAAGGCCACCCTGGGCCCGAAGGGCCGCAACGTCGTGCTCGAGAAGAGCTTCGGCGCCCCGACCATCACCAAGGACGGCGTGTCCGTCGCCAAGGAAATCGAACTGGCTGACAAGTTCGAGAACATGGGCGCGCAGATGGTGAAGGAAGTCGCGTCGCGTACCAACGACGACGCCGGCGACGGCACCACCACCGCCACCGTGCTCGCCCAGGCCCTGATCCGCGAAGGCGCCAAGGCCGTGGCTGCCGGCATGAACCCGATGGACCTCAAGCGCGGTATCGACAAGGCCGTGGTGGCCGCCGTCGCCGAGCTGAAGAACATCTCCAAGCCCACCGCTGACGACAAGGCCATTGCCCAGGTCGGTACGATCTCGGCCAACTCGGACGAGTCGATCGGCAACATCATCGCCGAAGCGATGCGTGAAGTCGGCAAGGAAGGCGTGATCACCGTTGAAGAAGGCTCGGGCCTGGAAAACGAGCTGGACGTGGTCAAGGGCATGCAGTTCGACCGCGGCTACCTGTCCCCGTACTTCATCAACAACCAGCAGGCGCAGACCGCCGACCTGGACGATCCGTACATCCTGCTGCACGACAAGAAGATCTCCAACGTCCGTGACCTGCTGCCGGTGCTGGAAGGCGTCGCCAAGGCCGGCAAGCCGCTGCTGATCGTTGCCGAAGAAGTCGAAGGCGAAGCGCTGGCCACCCTGGTGGTCAACACCATCCGTGGCATCGTCAAGGTCGTGGCCGTCAAGGCCCCGGGCTTCGGCGACCGTCGCAAGGCGATGCTGGAAGACATGGCCACCCTGACCGGCGGCACCGTGATCTCCGAAGAGATCGGCCTGTCGCTGGAGAAGGCGACCATCGCCGACCTCGGCCGCGCCAAGAAGGTGCAGGTTTCCAAGGAAAACACCACCATCGTCGACGGCCAGGGCGACAAGGCCGCCGTTGAATCGCGCGTGGCCCGCATCAAGACCCAGATCGAAGACACCTCGTCCGATTACGACCGTGAGAAGCTGCAGGAACGCGTGGCCAAGCTGGCCGGCGGTGTTGCCGTGATCAAGGTCGGCGCGTCGACCGAAATCGAAATGAAGGAAAAGAAGGACCGCGTCGACGACGCCCTGCACGCTACCCGTGCAGCAGTCGAAGAAGGCGTGGTGCCGGGCGGCGGTGTTGCCCTGGTCCGTGCGGTCACCGCGCTGTCCGGCCTGAAGGGTGCCAACGAAGACCAGAACCACGGCATCCAGATCGCCCTGCGCGCGATGGAAGCCCCGCTGCGTGAAATCGTCGCCAACGCCGGCGAAGAGCCGTCCGTGATCGTCAACAAGGTCAAGGAAGGCACCGGCAGCTACGGCTACAACGCCGCCACCGGCGAATTCGGCGACATGCTGGCCTTCGGCATCCTGGATCCGACCAAGGTGACCCGTTCTGCCCTGCAGAACGCCGCCTCGATCGCCGGCCTGATGATCACCACCGAAGCGATGGTGGCTGAAGCGCCGAAGAAGGATGACGGCGCCGGTGCAGCAGGCGGCGGCATGGGTGGCATGGGTGGCATGGGCGGCATGGACTTCTAAGTCCCCGCACACGCGACATCCTGTCGTGCTGTAAAAAAAGGACCCCGCCGAAAGGCGGGGTTTTTTGTTGGGCAGCGGCGGTCGCAGTTGCGAATGAAACATTTTGCGTCGCACAAGAGCTGTGCTATCTATAGTCCCCAATGAACGCACGCCACGCCAATTCCTATTTTTGGTATTACTTTCCGAAGCCACCGGCGGAGGAAGGCATGCGTTCACCCTGAAGAAACCTTCAGACGCATTCCCGAAAGCCGCCAGCGCACCTGGCGGCTTTTTTGTTGCCGCCGCGCTGGGGACCCCCACCTTCCAGAGGACACCCCCATGCCCCCCCATACCGACGACCTGCGCATCCGCAAGATCGAGCCGTTGACCCCGCCCGCCCAGCTGCTGGCGATGCTGCCCTGCGATGAGGAGGCGTCCTCCACGGTGAGCGCCTCGCGCGCTGCACTGCACGAGATCCTGCACGGCCGCGACGACCGCCTGGCGGTGGTGATCGGCCCGTGCTCGATCCATGACCCGGTCGCCGCGATCGAATACGCACAACGCCTCAAGCCGCTGCGCGATGCCTACGCCGGCGAGCTGGAAATCGTCATGCGCGTCTACTTCGAAAAGCCGCGCACCACGGTGGGCTGGAAGGGCCTGATCAATGATCCGGACCTGGATGGCAGCTTCCAGATCAACAAGGGCCTGCGCGTTGCGCGCGGCCTGCTGCGCGACATCAACAAGCTGGGCCTGCCGGCCGGCGTGGAGTTCCTGGATGTGATCTCGCCGCAGTACATCGCCGACCTGGTTGCCTGGGGCGCCATTGGCGCGCGCACTACCGAAAGCCAGGTGCACCGCGAGCTGGCCTCGGGGCTGTCGTGCCCGGTCGGCTTCAAGAACGGTACCGACGGCAACATCAAGATCGCTGCCGACGCGGTGGGTGCCGCGTCCAATCCTCACCACTTCCTGTCGGTGACCAAGCAGGGTGATACGGCCATCGTCGCCACCGCCGGCAACCCGGATTGCCACGTGATCCTGCGCGGCGGCAAGGTGCCGAACTTCGATGCCGCCAGCGTGGATGCCGCCAGCCAGACGCTGGCCAAGGCGCAGCTGCCGGCGCGGTTGATGATTGATGCCAGCCACGCCAACAGCAGCAAGAATCCCGAGAACCAGCCGAAGGTGATCGCCGACATCAACGCACAGCTGGCGGCCGGCGAAGAGCGCATCGTGGGCGTGATGGTGGAAAGCCACCTGGTGGCCGGTCGCCAGGAACTGGTGGAAGGCCAGCCGCTGGTCTACGGCCAGAGCATCACCGATGGCTGCATCGGCTGGGACAGTTCGCTGCAGGTGCTGGAAGCGCTGGCCGAGGCCGTGCGTGCGCGGCGCGCGCGGCGTCTGGCCGAGGCGGCTTGACCCGCAGGGAGCCGGCCGCCGGCCGGCTCCACGAAAGATCCGCTCTACCGGAAGTCTGGTTTTGTTAAACAAAATCAATTGGATACTGCGCGTCTGGGGCCGCAGACTACAGGCCTCACTTGAGGGTCCTGCAGGGTGTATGTACAATGTATGCACAGTTCAGCAAGGTGCGGGTGCTTCCCATGGGAACCGCAAGCAAAGTCATCAATTTCCGGGCCCCTGCCGATAAGCAGGATCTGATCGATCGAGCCGTAGCAATCAGTGGCGTGAATCGCACCGAGTTCATCCTGGATGCCGCGTGCGACAGGGCACGCGAGGTGCTTGCCGAGCAGACGCAGTTCACCTTGAATGCTGGGCAGCTGCAGCGCTTCAATGCGCTGCTGGACGCACCGCTGGACGAGAACCTGGCGCTGCGCCGGTTGTTGAGCACGCCGGCGCCTTGGGAACGCTGAGCCCTTGTGGCTCTCCGCTCCAACCCCGCTGCACGCGGATCATCTGTTGGATGACTTTCGCTGCAGCGCCCCAGCCCTGGCGAAATGGCTGCTTGAACGCGCACGCCAGAACCAGGCGTCCGGCGCATCACGATGCTTTGTAGCCTGCGATGAGCAGCGTCGCGTTGTCGGTTACTACGCGCTCTCAGCCGGTTCGATAGCGCATGAAGCCGTGCCCGGACGAATCCGCCGCAACATGCCCGATCCCATTCCGGTCATCGTGCTGGGGCGGTTGGCGGTCCACGCGGACAGGGCGGGGCAGGGCATTGGCCAAGGCTTGTTGAAGGATGCGGTGCTACGTTCGCTGCAGGCGTGCGGTCAGGTCGGAGCACGCGCGTTGCTCTGCCATGCTATCGATGAGCCGGCCAAGGCGTTCTATCTCAAGCACGGTTTCATCGTTTCACCGATTCACCCGCTCACGTTGATGCTGCCTCTCACGTGCTAATGCACCTCGTCGCGGTACACGAACTTCGGCATTTCCCACTTGAAGTGGATGGCCAGCAGGCGGAACGCGAAGCCGCCGCCCAGGCACCACAGCGTGGCGGCGTTGAGTGACACGCCCAGTTCGAGCAGGCCCAGCCATGCCGCGCCGGTGAGCAGGGTGATCACCGCGTACAGCTCCTTCTGGAAGATCAGCGGCACCTCGTTGCACAGCACGTCGCGCAGCACACCGCCGAAGGCGCCGGTAAGCATGCCGGCGATCAGCACGATCGGCACCGCGTGGCCGCCGTCGCGCGCCACCGCGCAGCCGATCAGGGTGAAGCAGATCAGGCCCAGGCCATCGAGCACCAGGAAGGTGCGGCGGAAGTGGTGCATCCAGCGCGCCACCCAGGTGGCGATCAGCGCCGCACAGACGGTGAAGCCCAGGTACTCGGGGTGCTTGACCCAGCCCAGCGGGTAGTGGCCCAGCACGATATCGCGCAGCGAACCGCCGCCCAGCGCGGTGACGCAGGCGATGATGACCACGCCGAACAGGTCCATCCGCCGCCGGCCGGCAGACAGCGCGCCGGTCATGGCTTCAGCGGAAATGGCGATGAGATAGATGATGGACAGCAACATGCAGCGGCTCCGGAGGGGCGGGCGGGGACGGAAACGCGCCTCTCCCCTGCGTCCGCGGCGGATTCTAGCAGCCAGCGCACCCCTGCCGGTGGATAATCCCGGTATGCCCGCTGAACCCACCCCCTGGTACGTCTACCTGCTGGAATGCCGCAACGGCAGCTATTACGCCGGCATCAGCAACGACGTGGATGCCCGCTTCCAGGCCCACCTGTGCGGCAAGGGGGCGCGCTACACCCGCGCCAACCCGCCGGTGAAGCTGCTGGCGATGCGCGCATATCCCGACCGCTCGGCAGCTTCCAAGGCAGAATGCGAGCTCAAGCGCCAGCCGCGCGCACGCAAGCTGGCTTGGCTGCAGCAACGGAGTGCCGAAACATGACCGGAATCGACCGCGCCAAGGCGCGCGCAATGATCGGCAAGACCGTGCTCGCCGGCATGACCTACCTTGACGCCCAAGGCAACGCCCTGGAGCACCGCCAGATGGCCGGGCACGTGCTGCGCATCAATGACGACGAGGGCGTGGTACTGGCCAGCGCAGTGGACGGCGAGGAGCTGTTCCTGCCGCCCACGCTGGACCACTACACGCCGGCCGCCCCTGGCGACTACACCCTGCGCTCGATGGCATTGACCATCAGCGATCCGGATTTCCTGTGCACCTGGGACGTTCACCTCGCGCCCGGCAACGATCCCTGATCGGACGGCTTCGGCCGCCGGTCCTCGCGGTCATCACCAAAGATGATCCGCGCGCTGCGCTGGTAGCTCCAGTACGCCACCGCCCAGTTGAGCAGCACCACGATCCGGTTGCGGAACCCGATCAGGAAGAACACGTGCGCGGCGAGCCAGAACCACCAGGCGAGCACACCTGACAACTGCAGCCGGCCCAGGTGCACGATGGCGGCCATGCGCCCGATCGTGGCCAGGTTGCCGAAGTCCTGGTACTTGAACGGCCCGGGTGCCGGCTTGCCGTCCAGCCGCGCACGGACGGTTGCGGCCACATGCTTGCCCATCTGCTTGGCGGCCGGGGCAACGCCCGGCACCGGCCGGCCATCGGCCTGCTGCAGCGCGGCCAGGTCGCCGGCGACGAAGATCTCCGGGTGCCCGGCCAGGGTCAGGTCGGGCTGCACCGGCACGCGTCCGGCGCGGTCCAGCGGCACCTCCAGCGTCCGCGCCAGCGGCGAGGCGGCCACGCCCGCGGCCCACACCACCGTGCGCGCGGCAACGAACTGCTCGCCGAGCTGGAAGCCCTCGCCGTCGATGTGGCTCACCGCGGTACCGGTCAGCACTTCCACCCCGAGCTTCTCCAGCTGGCGCCGCGCTTTCAGCGACAGCACCTCGGGGAAGCTGGACAGCACCCGCGGCCCGGCTTCGACCAGCCGCACCTTGGCGCTGGCCGGATCGATATGGCGGAACTCGTTGCGTAGTGTGTGCCGCGCGATCTCGGCCAACGTGCCGGCCAGTTCCACCCCGGTGGGGCCGCCGCCGACCACCGCGAAGCTGAGCCAGGCTGCCTTGCGTGCCGGATCCGGCTCGGCCTCGGCGCGTTCGAAGGCCAGCAGCAGCTTGCGGCGCAGTGCGATGGCATCGTCCAGGGTCTTCAGGCCAGGCGCGTCGGCGGCCCACTCGTCGTGCCCGAAATACGCGTGGGTGGCGCCGGTGCACAGCATCAGGCTGTCGTAGCCCAGCTGGCTGCCGTCGGCCAGGGTGATCTGGCGGCTGGCCTTGTCGATGGAGGTCACCTCGCCCAGCCGCACTTCAACATTGCGCTGGTCGCCCAGGATGTGGCGCAGCGGCGCGGCGATGTCGGGCGCGGACAGGCCGGCGGTGGCGACCTGGTACAGCAGCGGCTGGAACAGGTGGTGGTTGCGACGGTCTACCAGGGTGATGCGGATGCGCGCGGGGGGGCCCCCGCCGGGGGGCCCCCCCCCGG
>NZ_JASCOP010000121.1:0-12203 GCF_029959395.1 Stenotrophomonas sp. PS02300 | reverse complement strand
GGGTACGGGGGCTTTGCGAAACATGGATGTTTCGCAAGAGCCCCCAAGGATGGGTTCACGGCGCCCCCCGTACCCCCGCCACCGCCGGCCCATCACTCGTAAACGATCAAACGAGGGCCTTTAAACGTCAGCCCAACCGCGCCAGCACAGCGTCAGTAGCCTGCGTAGTCGAAACAGCCTGGCCCTTGGCCGCCAGATCCGCAGTAAACACGCCATCATCCAACGCCGCATGCACAGCGGCTTCAACGGCGGCCGCTTCGGCTTCCAACCCCAACGAATGGCGCAGCAGCATCGCGGCGCTGAAGATCGTGGCGTACGGGTTGGCAATGCCCTTGCCGGCGATATCCGGCGCCGACCCGTGGATCGGCTCGTAGATCCCGACCGCGCCAGGCTCACCCAGCGACGCCGACGGCAGCAGGCCCAGCGAACCTGCCAGCATCGAGGCCTCATCGGTGAGGATGTCGCCGAACATGTTCTCGGTCACGATCACGTCGTACTCGCGCGGCTTGGCCAGCAGGTGCATGGCCATCGAATCCACCAGCTGGTGCTCCAGCGCGATCTCCGGGAATTCCTCGCGGCCGATCCGCGCCGCCACGTCACGCCACAGGCGCGAAGTTTCCAGCACGTTGGCCTTGTCTACTGAAGTGACCTTGCCCCGACGCTGCCGTGCCAGCCGGAACGCACTGCGCATCACCCGCTCGATCTCGCCCACGCTGTAGCTGCACAGATCGCTGGCGGTGTCCGCCGTGCGCGTCTTCTCACCGAAGTAGATGCCGCCCGTGAGCTCGCGCACCACCACGAAGTCCACGCCCTCCAGCAGCTCCGCCTTGATCGGCGACGCGCCCAGCGCGGCCGGGTGGGTACGCACCGGCCGCAGGTTGGCATACAGTCCAAGCGCCTTGCGGATTGCCAGCAGGCCCTGTTCCGGGCGCACCTTCGCGTTCGGGTCGGACCACTTCGGGCCGCCCACCGCGCCCAGCAGGATCGCATCGGCCTGGCGGCAGGCTTCCAGCGTGGCCGCCGGCAGCGGCTCGCCGTGGCGGTCGATGGCGATGCCACCGATATCGTGTTCGCTGAAACCAAAGGTGTGGCCAAAACGTTCGGCCACCGCGCCCAGTACCGCAACCGCGGCCGCGGCGACTTCCGGACCGATGCCATCACCGGGCAATACGACAATCTCAGCGTGCATGTTCACTCTCGTAACGTTCAATGTCAGGGGTACGACCCAACAGATACCCCAACTGGTCCACGCCTTCCAGCAGGCAGGTCTGCGAGAAGCCGTCCAGCGGGAAGGAATACACCCGGCCATCGGGCGTGCGCAGCTCGCGCGCGGCGATGTCCACGGTCAATGCATCGTCCGGGCGCTGCATCAGCGTCTGCACGTCGGCTTCGTCGAGCACGATCGGCAGCAAGCCGTTCTTCAGCGCATTGCCGCGGAAGATGTCGGCGATTTCACTGCTCACGATCGCGCGCAGGCCCAGGTCGGCCAATGCCCACGGCGCGTGTTCGCGCGAGGAGCCGCAGCCGAAGTTGCGCCCGGCCAGCAGGATGCTGCGCCCGGCGTTGTTCGGCTGATTGAACGCGAAGCCCGGGTTCGGGCTGCCATCGGCCTGCCAGCGCCAGTCGTTGAACGCGTGCTTGCCCAGCCCGGCGCGTTCGGTGGTGGACAGGAACCGCGCCGGAATGATCTGGTCGGTGTCGATGTTGGTCTCGCGCAGCACCACGCTGGTCGAGGTCAGGCTACGGAAGCCGCTCATCAGGCCACCTCCTGGCTTGCATACAGTTCACGTGGATCGGCCACCCGGCCGTTCACCGCTGCCCAGCCGGCCGTCATCGGCGAGGCCAGCAGCGTGCGCGAGCCCGGGCCCTGGCGGCCTTCGAAATTGCGGTTGCTGGTGCTCACCGCCAGCTGGCCGGGGGCGACCAGGTCGCCGTTCATCGCGATGCACATCGAACAGCCCGGCTCGCGCCATTCGGCACCGGCCTCGCGCACGATGGCGTCGATGCCTTCGGCTTCGGCCTGGCGCTTGACGATCTCCGAACCCGGCACCACCAGCATGCGCACGCCCGTGGCAACGCGCCGGCCCTGCAGCACCTGCGCCACTTCGCGCATGTCGCTCAGCCGGCCGTTGGTGCACGAGCCGACGAACACCACGTCCACCGGCGTACCCGCCAGGGTCTGCCCGGCGCGGAAGTGCATGTAGTCCAGGCCCTTCTGGTCGGCCGCGTCGTTGGCGGCCGGGATCGGCGCGTCCACCGCGATGGCCGTGCCCGGATGCGTACCCCAGGTCAGCGTCGGGCGGATGTCGGCCGCATCGATGTGGACTTCCACGTCGAAGCGCGCGCCGGCGTCGCTGCGCAGCTGCTTCCACTGCGCCACGGCGATGTCGAACTCCACGCCCTTGGGGCCGCGCGGGGTGTTGGCCACCCAGTCGAAGGTGACCTGGTCCGGCGCGACCATGCCGGCGCGGGCGCCGGCTTCGATCGACATGTTGCACAGGGTCATGCGCTGCTCCATGTCCATCGCGGTGATCGCGCTGCCACGGAATTCCAGCACATGGCCGGTGCCGCCGTTGACCCCGATCACCCCGATGATGTGCAGCACCACGTCCTTGGCGCCGACGCCCGGCGCCAATGCGCCATCGACGGTGATCGCCATGGTCCTGGCCTTGCGCTGCAGCAGGCACTGGGTGGCCAGTACGTGGCCCACTTCGCTGGTGCCGATACCGAACGCCAGCGCGCCGAACGCGCCGTGGGTGGAGGTGTGGCTGTCGCCGCACACGATGGTCATGCCCGGCTGGGTGAAGCCCTGCTCGGGTGCGATCACGTGCACGATGCCGCGGTTGGCCGACTGCAGGTCGAACAGCTCGATACCGTGCTCGGCGCAGTTGCGCGCCAGCATCGCCACCTGTGCTTCCGAAGCGGCGCTGGCATACGGCAGCTTGCCGTCGGCGCCGGCCGGCAGGGTCGGGGTGGAGTGATCCATGGTGGCCTTGGTCCGGTCCGGGCGACGCGGCGACAGGCCGCGCTCGCGCAGTTCGGTGAACGCCTGCGGCGAGGTCACTTCGTGGATCAGGTGCAGGTCGATGTACAGCACGGCGGGCGCGCTGTCCGATTCGGGCACGACCACGTGGGCGTCCCACAGTTTGTCGTACAGGGTGCGGGGAGCTGGGGTCATGGAATGGCCTTGCTGTGGTTCATGTGACGATAGGGCGGTTCGGGTCGGTCAGGAAGTGCGCAGCCGCGCCTCGAAGCGCAGCCGCACGTAATCGGCGGTCCACTGGCCATGCGCATCGCGCTGGGTCGGGGCCAGCAGCGCCACGGTGTCGTCGAGCACGCGCTGGCGCTGGCGGGCATCCAGGCCGGCCAGGAACGGCGAGGCGAAGGTGCGCAGCCAACCCTGCATGCCGGTGGGCAGCACGGTCGGGCGCGCCAGGCATTCGATATGGCGCACCTGGAAGCCGTGCGCGCGCAGGCGGTCGGCGTACTCGTCCTCGTTGGGGAAGTACCACGGGAACGCCGGCACCGCATGGCCGTTGCTGCACAGCGCCGCCTGCAGCGCGCTGGTGATGGTGGCCACGTTGCCCTGGCCGCCCATCTCGGCGACGAAGCGGCCGCCGGGGCGCAGCGCACGGCGCACGCCGTCGATCACCTTGTCCGGTTCGCGCATCCAGTGCAGCGCGGCGTTGCTGAACACCGCATCGAAGCGGCGCTCGAAGGTCATCGCATGGGCGTCCATCAGCAGCGCGTCGATGCCGCGGGCGCGCGCGCCGCCGATCAGCTCGGGCGAGCTGTCCACGCCGGTCACATGCGCACCGCTCAGTGCCAGGTCGAAGCTCAGCACGCCATCGCCGCAGCCCAGGTCGAGGATCCGCTCGCCGCGCTGCGGGTCGAGCAGGCGCGCCACCGCACCGCCGAGCAGCGGCACGAAGCCGGCGTCGATGGCGTAGTCGTGCGCGTTCCAGTGCTGGGAAGCGTCGGCGGTGTAGGGGCTGTCGAAGGCACTCATGCGTGGGTTCCTCAGGCGGCGGCGGTGGCCGCGGGTTGTTCGGCGTTGGCCTGGCGCTGGCGCAGCAGGCGGTTGGCCACGTCCAGCCAGGCCAGGGCCGAGGCTTCGATGATGTCGCGGCTGGTGCCGGTGCCTTCGTACTCCACGCCGTCGTGGCGCACGCTCAGGTTGGCTTCTCCGCGCGCGTCGGCACCGATGCCCACGCTGTGCACGTGGTAGCTGTCCAGCATCAGCTGCACGCCGGTGGCGGCGGCCAGCGCGCCGAACAGCGCGTCCACCGGGCCATCGCCCTGCGCGGTTTCGGCCACGCGGTTGCCGTCCGGGTCCGACAGTTCGACCAGTGCGTTGGCGCGGCTGCCCACGTCGCTGATGGTCATCGAGGCCAGGCGGTAGCCGTTCTGGGTGGAGCTGCCCTGCATCAATACCTGCAGGTCGGCGTCGGTGACCACGCGCTGCTGCTCGCACAGGGTCTTGAACTGCTCGAACACCAGCTTCAGCTCTTCTTCCTCCAGCCAGAAGCCCAGTGCACGCAGGCGCGCTTCCACCGCCGCGCGGCCGCTGTGGCGGCCCAGCACCATCTGCGAGTTCTCCCAGCCCACGTCTTCCGGGCGCATGATTTCGTAGGTGCCGCGGTGGCGCAGCATGCCGTGCTGGTGGATGCCCGATTCATGCGCGAAGGCATTGGCGCCCACGATCGCCTTGTTGCGCTGCACCGGCATGCCGACCAGGCGCTGCAGCAGCTGCGAGGTGGACACGATGCGCGGGGTGTTGATCCGGGTGTCTTCTTCGTAGAAGGCGTTGCGTACCTTCAATACCATGGCCAGCTCTTCCAGCGAGCAGTTGCCGGCGCGCTCGCCGATGCCGTTGATGGTGCACTCCACCTGGCGGGCGCCGCCTTCGATGGCCGCCAGCGAATTGGCCACGGCCAGGCCCAGGTCGTTGTGGCAGTGGGTGCTGAAGATGATGCGGTCGCTGTCGGGCACCCCGGCGATCACCCGCTGGAACATGCCGCGGATCTCTTCGGGGGTGGTGAAGCCCACGGTGTCGGGCAGGTTGATGGTGGTGGCGCCGGCGGCGACGGCCACGCGGGCCACTTCGATCAGGAAGTCTTCCTCGGTGCGGGTGGCATCTTCGGCCGAGAACTCCACATCGTCGATGTAGCTGCGCGCCAGGCTCACGTGCTTGTGCACCGATTCCAGCACCTGCTCACGGCTCATCCGCAGCTTGTGCTCGCGGTGCAGCGGGCTGGTGGACAGGAACACGTGCAGGCGCGCGTTGGCGGCCGCGTCCAGGGCCTTGGCCGAGGTCTCGATGTCGGCGGCCAGGCAGCGCGACAGCACGGCCAGGGTCGGGCGGCGCACTTCGCGGCCGATCATCGCCATCGCGTCGCGGTCGGACTGCGAGCTGGCCGGGAAGCCGGTTTCGATGATGTCCACGCCCAGCTCGTCGAGCGCGCGTGCCATCACCAGCTTCTGCTGCGGGCTCATGCTGCAGCCGGGCGATTGCTCGCCGTCACGCAGGGTGGTGTCGAAAATTCGAATTCGGGGGGAGTTGGGCGTGGTCACCAGGAGGTCTCCTCGACGGCAAGGTCGGATGGCAAGGCAGGGGAAGGAAGGACGATGGAATTCGGGGGTGGCGCGAGCACGGTCGGTAGCGGTGGCCGTGTTCGCTCGCTGGCGCGGCGGCGCGGTTTGCGCGGCGGGCGCGGGCGGATGTCGGACAGCAGCTGGGCCAGCACCATCGCATCGATGTTGCCGCCGGAGACCACCGCGCACTTGCGCTTGCCGGCCACGCGGCGGCCGGCGGCCAGCGCCAGCGCGCCGGCGCCTTCGGCGATGATGTGTTCTTCCAGTGCCAGCCGCACCAGGGTTTCGCGCAGCTCGGCTTCGCGCACGATCACCACGTCGTCCAGCAGTGCACTGCACAGGCGGCGGGTCAGGGTGCCGGGGATCTTCACTTTCACGCCGTCGGCCAGGGTGGCCACCGGGGCGATCTCGCGCGTGTCGCCGCGGATCGCACGGGCCATCGAATCCACGCCCTCGACCTGGGCGCCCACGATGCGCACGCCCTGCGACTTCAGCGCCAGCGCCACGCCGGAGGCCAGCCCGCCACCGCCGATCGGCACGATCACCACGTCCGGTGCATGCGCGGCCAGTTCGATGCCCAGCGTGCCCTGGCCGGCGATCACGTCCGGATCGTCGAAGGCGGACAGGAAGCGGTAGCCGTGCTGGTCGGCCAGGGCGCGCGCGAAGGCGTAGGCCTCGTCATAGCTGTTGCCGTGCTGGCGCACGGTCGCGCCCCAGTGCGCGACGCCGGCGATCTTGGTGGCCGGGGCGCCGTGCGGCATCACCGTGATGGCCGGGATATCCAGCCGGTAGGCGGACCACGCCACGCCCTGGGCGTGGTTGCCGGCCGAGGCGCAGATCACCGGGCGGTCATCGCCGCGCTCGCGCCCGGCCAGCAGCGCGTTCAATGCGCCGCGCACCTTGTACGAGCCGGTGCGCTGCAGGTTTTCCAGTTTCAGCCAGGTGCCGAACCGCTCCGCATAATGCAGTGGCGTGGGCGGCAGGAACCGGCGCAGCCGCGCCTGCGCGGCCAGCACGTCGGCGACGCTTACATCGCCTACTTCCGATTCCTGCGGGGCACGGCTAGCCGGCATGACCACCCCGGTGCCTGCGGCGGCCATCGGGTAGAGCCACGCCCTGCGTGGCTGCGCGGACCAACAGGTCCTCCGGAAGAAGACCCCTCCGTACCGGCACCGGAACCACGGCGCGGGCGTTCATACGGTTACTCCAGTACCCGGCTCCAGCGCGCTGATCCGCACCGAAACACAGTCATAGATCTTCTCGATCTGGCGGCACAGCGTCTCCGGCGGACGGGTGCTGTCCACCACCAGCTGCAGGTGCCAGCGGCCATCGTCGGCCGCATTGGGCGCACCCACGATCGCGCGCGGCGCGAAGCCACGGCGTTCGGCCATGCCGATCACGCGCAGCAGCGCGCCTTCGGCCGGAACCAGCACCAGGTCAAGCCGGTATTGCATGGGGGAACTCCTGGGGCTGATGGGCGGGGTTGCTTTCCAGCATCGTGCTGTTGGCGTTGTTGGGCGGCACCAGCGGCCAGACGTTGGCGCGGGCATCGATGGCCACGTGCAGCAGCGCCGGGCCGGGCTCGGCCAGCAGCGCGGCCAGGCCGCCTTCGACGTCGTCGCGGTTTTCAATGCGGGTGGCCGGAATGCCGAACACCTTGGCCAGCGCGGCGAAGTCCGGGTTGTCGGACAGGTCGATCTCGCTGTAGCGCTCGGCGAAGAACAGTTCCTGCCACTGGCGGACCATGCCCAGCGAGCTGTTGTCCAGCAGCACGATCTTCACCGGCAGGCGGCAGCGGGCGATGGTGGCCAGCTCCTGCACGTTCATCATGAAGCTGCCGTCGCCGGAGACCAGCACCACGGTGCGGTCGGGGCAGGCGAACTGCGCGCCCATCGCGGCCGGCAGGCCGAAGCCCATGGTGCCCAGCGCACCGCTGGTCAGGTGGTTGCGCGGGTGGTTGAAGCGGCAATGCTGGGCCACCCACATCTGGTGCTGGCCGACATCGCAGGCAATGATCGCGTCGGCCGGGGCCACTTCGCTCAGGCGCTTCAGCAGCGCCGGGGCATAGATGTGCGCGCCCGGTGCGTCGTAGCGTGCGGCGAAGCGCTCGCGGTGCCCGGCGCAGCGTTTGCGCCACGCCTCCTGCGATGCGGCTGCGCGCGGCAGGGCTGCGGTCAGCGCACGCAGTGCGGTGCCGACGTTGCCCGGCACCGCCACATCGGCGGTACGCAGCTTGGAAATCTCATACGCGTCGGCATCGATATGGATGACGCGGGCGAACGGGGCGAACTCGTTCAACTTGCCGGTGGCGCGGTCGTCGAAGCGCGCGCCGACCACTACCAGCAGGTCGCTCTCCTGCACGGCCATGTTGGCCGCGCGGGTGCCGTGCATGCCCAGCATGCCCAGGTAATGCGGGTGCTGCGCCGGCAGCCCACCCAGGCCGCGCAGGGTCAGCACGGTGGGAATGGCGGTGGCGTCGACGAAGGCACGGAAGTCCTCCACCGCATCGCCCAGGGCCACGCCGCCGCCGGCATAGACCACCGGCTTCTCGGCGGCCTGGATCGCGGCGATGGCATCGGCCAGCGCGGCGTCGGCCGGGGCCACCGGCGGGTTGACCGTTTCCGGCACGTGCGCGGGCAGGTGGCTGGCGTCGGCGATCTGTACATCCTTGGGCAGGTCGATCAGCACCGGACCCGGGCGGCCTTCGCGTGCAATGCGGAAGGCCTCGCGGACGATGCGCGGCAGGTCGTCGACCGAGCGCACCAGCCAGCTGTGCTTGACGATCGGCAGGGTCAGCCCGAACACGTCCAGTTCCTGGAACGCGTCGGTGCCCAGCAGCGGGGTGGCGACCTGGCCGGTGATGCAGACCATCGGCACCGAATCCAGCATGGCATCGGCGATGCCGGTGACCAGGTTGGAGGCGCCCGGGCCGGAGGTGGCCACGCAGACGCCAACGCGGCCGCTGGCGCGGGCATAGCCGTTGGCGGCCAGCGCCGCGCCCTGTTCGTGGCGCACCAGGATGTGCTTCAGCCCTGAATCCACCAGGGCGTCGTAGAAGGGCATGATGGTGCCGCCCGGATAGCCGAACAGCGTATCGACGCCCTCGGCTTCCAGGGCCTGCGTCAACCAGCGTGCGCCGTTGCGGGGCGCGGTGCTGTGTGCGGAGGTGTTCATGCGGTGACCTTTGCGAAAGCGGTGGGGGAGCCGCGCGGTTACGCGGCTTGACTTTGCAACCAGACCATCTTGGCGCGCAGTTCCTTGCCTACCTTCTCGATCGGGTGTTCCAGGTCGGCCTGCTTGAACTTGTTGTAGTTCGGCAGGCCCGCTTCGTATTCGGCCACCCAGTTCTTGGTGAACGTGCCGTCCTGGATGTCGGCCAGCACCGCCTTCATGCGCTCCTTGGTGCCGGCGTCGATCACCCGCGGGCCGCTCACGTAATCGCCGTACTGCGCGGTTTCGGAGATGAATTCCAGCATGCGGGTGATGCCGCCTTCGTAGAACAGGTCCACGATCAGCTTCAGTTCGTGCAGTACTTCGTAATAGGCGATTTCCGGCTGGTAGCCGGCTTCCACCAGCGTTTCAAAGCCGGCCTGGACCAGTGCCGAGGCGCCGCCACACAACACGGCCTGCTCGCCGAACAGGTCGGTTTCGGTTTCTTCCTTGAAGGTGGTCTGGATCAGGTTGGCGCGTGCGCCACCCAAGCCGGCGGCATACGCCAGGGCGTACTCGGCGGCCTTGCCGCTGCGGTCCTGGTAAACCGCCCAGATGCACGGCACGCCACGGCCGATTTCGTATTCGCGGCGGACCAGCGCGCCCGGGCCCTTCGGTGCAACCAGCACCACGTCCAGGTCATCGCGCGGGGCGATCATGTTGAAGTGCACGTTCAGGCCGTGGGCGAACAGCAGCACCGCGCCCTGTTTCATGTTCGGCGCCAGCACGTCTTCGTAGAGCTTCTTCTGCACCATGTCCGGGGTCAGCACGGCGACCAGGTCCGCATCCTTCACCGCCTCGGCCGGTGCCTTCACGGTGAAGCCGTCGGCCTGTGCCTTGACCTCGGTCGGGCCGCCCGGACGCAGGCCGATGACCACGTCGAAACCGGATTCACGCAGGTTCAGTGCGTGGGCGCGGCCCTGGCTGCCGTAGCCGACAACAGCGATCTTGATCTGGGGCAGGTCGTTGGTGCTCATGGGGGAGGTCCTTTGGAGGAAGAAATCGGAGGGTTCTGAAACGAAAAAACCCGCACCAGGGTGGGTGCGGGTTTTGATGGATACCTGGCAGTTCTACTTACACGCCGGTCCGTCCCGCACCTGTTGGTTGGGTAATAAGTACGAGGACAAGAAGCGAACGGATGGAGGCCGCGCCGGGACCGGCGTGCTCGATGGATTCGCGAATGGGCGTGTGGCGCTGCAACATGTGATCGAGAAAACCACAGCGGTTTTGCCGCTGTCAACCGTGTTTCGACAATTTCCAACGGTTTCGGCTGTATCCAGCGCAAAGCCCCGCCGTATAAGGATGGTTGCGCGTGAAAGCGTTCCGGTGAACCCCAATTCAAGTATTGAAGCCCGGTTTCTGCGCGGATATGGCTGTCGTGGATGACCCCGCCGATGACGCTGTACATGACCATTGTCGGATGTGCGCAACAGGCCCCAACCGCCACCATCGAAGGCTTGCCACCCCTCCAGGAAACCCACTCCGTGACCCGACCCCTTGCCCGTGCCGTGTTGGCCGCCGCGCTGTTGTGCGCCCTGCCGATGCTGTCTTCTGCCGCCGACCGGGTTACCGGGCATGGCTTTGCCACCCGCTCGGAAGTGATCGCCCCGCACGCGATGGCGGCCACCTCGCAGCCGCTGGCCACCCAGATCGCGCTGGATGTGATGAAGGGCGGCGGCTCGGCGGTGGATGCGGCGATTGCCGCCAATGCCGCGCTGGGGCTGATGGAGCCCACCGGCAATGGCGTGGGCGGGGACCTGTTCGCGATCGTGTGGGATCCCAAGACCCAGAAGCTGTACGGCTACAACGGCTCGGGCCGTTCGCCGAAGTCGCTGACCCTGGCCGAGTTCCAGCGCCGGGGGCTGAAGGACATTCCGGCCACCGGCCCGCTGCCGGTGTCGGTGCCGGGCGCGGTGGATGGCTGGTTCGCGCTGCACGACCGCTTCGGCCGCAAGCCGATGGCCGACAACCTGGCGCCGGCGATCCGCTATGCGCGCGAGGGCCATCCGGTGGCGGAAGTGATCGCCTACTACTGGGACCGTTCGGTGCCCAAGCTGTCGCAGTACCCGGGCTTCAAGGAGCAGTTCACGATCAACGGCCATGCGCCGCGCAAGGGTGAGCTGTGGAAGAACCCGAACCTGGCCAACACGCTGGAGCAGATCGCGCAGGGCGGCCGCGATGCGTTCTACAAGGGCGACATTGCGCGCACGATCGGCACGTACTTCAAGGCCAACGGCGGTTACCTGAGCTACGACGACATGGCCAGCCACCACGGCGAGTGGGTGGAGCCGGTGAGCAGCAACTACCGGGGCTATGACGTGTGGGAGCTGCCGCCGAACAGCCAGGGCATCGCAGCGCTGCAGATCCTGAACGTGCTGGAGGGGTATGACTTCTCGAAGATTCCGTTCGGTTCGCCGGAGCACGTGCACCTGTTCGTGGAGGCCAAGAAGCTGGCGTTCGCGGACCGTGCGCGCTTCTACACCGATCCGGCGTTCCAGCCGGCGCCGGTGGCCAAGCTGGTGTCGAAGGAATACGCGGCCGAGCGCCGCAAGCTGATCTCGATGGACAAGGCGTTGCGCGAGGTGCAGCCGGGCACGCCGAAGCAGCTGGAAGAAGGCGACACGATCTACATGACGGTGGCCGATGCAGACGGGATGATGGTGTCGCTGATCCAGTCCAACTACCGGGGCATGGGCAGCGGCATGGCGCCGCCGGGGCTGGGCTTCATCCTGCAGGATCGCGGCGAGATGTTCGTGCTGCGCAAGGACCACCCCAATGGCTATGCGCCGGGCAAGCGTCCGTTCCAGACCATCATTCCGGGCTTCGTGACCAAGGACGGCAAGCCGTGGATGAGCTTTGGCGTGATGGGCGGTGCGATGCAGCCGCAGGGCCACGCGCAGATCGTGATGAACCTGGTGGACTTCGGCATGAACCTGCAGGAAGCCGGCGATGCGCCGCGCATCCAGCATGAAGGGTCGACCGAGCCGACCGGGCAGGCCACGGCGATGAGCGACGGCGGCGAGGTGAACCTGGAAACCGGCTATCCGTATGAGACGGTGCGCGCGCTGATGCGCAAGGGCCACCGCGTGACGTTCGCCGATGGTCCGTACGGTGGGTACCAGGCGATCATGCGCGACCCGGAAACCGGTGTGTATTACGGCGCTTCGGAAAGCCGCAAGGATGGGCAGGCAGCGGGGTACTGATCGGTACTGTATCGCCTGGCTGCCGGACGTTCCTGTAGAGCCACGCCCTGCGTGGCTGCTTCATGCATCGGGGCGAACAGCCTTTGGTTTTCGCATGGCCTGAGCTGGGCCGGCGGGTGCGGGGGTACGGGGGGCGCCGTGAACCCATCCATGGGGGCTCTTGCGAAACATCCATGTTTCGCAAAGCCCCCGTAC
>NZ_JASCOP010000120.1:0-12219 GCF_029959395.1 Stenotrophomonas sp. PS02300 | reverse complement strand
GTTTTTACGACACCCCCCCCGGGGGGGGGGCCCCCCCCACGGGGGGGCCCCTACCGGTTGCAGTTCCGGACGAAAACCGACCATGCCGGGTAGCGCACGACCGTTGGTCGTGCGCCTGTATCCCCATTATCGCAGAACCGCCCGGTTCAATGCTGACCGCCGTGGGTAGCGATCCAGGCCAGGAATTTATCGACGAACCCCTGCAGGAAGTCGCGGGTGCCTTCATTGCTGATGGTCCCCTGCCCGTCGATCAGGCCTTCCTTGAAATGAATGAACGCCTCGGGCTGGCCCAGGACCGGCATGTCCAGATAGGCCAGGATGTTGCGCAGGTGCTGCTGGGCCAGCGCGGTGCCGATCACGCCGATGGAGGCGCCGATCACCGCGGCGGGCTTGCCGGCGAACGCGCTGTGGCCGTAGGGACGCGAGCCCAGGTCGATGGCGTTCTTGAGCACGCCCGGCACCGAGCGGTTGTATTCAGGGGTGACGAACAGCACCGCATCGGCCTTGCGGATCTGCTCCTTCAGGCGCAGGCCTTCGGCCGGGTAGTCCTTGTCGAAATCCTGGTTGTACAGCGGCAGGTCGCCGATCTGTACGTACTCGAAGCTGGCCTTGCCCGCGGCCAGCTTCTCCAGCGCATGGGCCAGGGCCTGGTTGTGCGAGCCGGTGCGCAGGCTGCCGACCAGCACGGCGATGGTGGGTTGGGCCATGGGAGGTCTCCGATAAGGGGAAAACCCAGCCTAGGCTGCAGCAGCGTTGCATCTGGTGAAGGTAGGGTCGGTTCCCAAACGACCGCACGGAACGTTGATCGGCACGGGGACGCATGACCTCTGCCGGAGAGGCGATTCCGTTCGGAGGTCATGCCCCATCGAATGTAATCACCACCCCGTGCAGTCGATCGGGATGCGACTCTACCGATGCGCGGTCAGGCGTTCACCACCGCCGCCCTCGCCTGCTTCCAATGCGCCTGCCACGCCTGGAACATCAATACGTTCCACAGGTGGGTGTGCCACTTGCGTTCGCCCTGCTGGAACTGCTTCCACAGCGGAACAATGGCCTCCACGTGGAATACCCCTTCGGCCTGCAACCGCGCCGGATCCAGCAGTTCATCGGCCCAGCCGCGCAGGTCGCCCTTCAACCACGCGCTGACCGGCGCGCCAAAGCCGCGCTTGGGCCGGTGCACCATGTCCTGCGGCACGTAACGGCCCAGCACCCGCTTCAGCATGTACTTGCTCACCCCGTCGCGCTGCTTCATCGACAGCGGCAGCGACCAGGCGAACTCGGCCACGCGCCAGTCCAGCAGCGGCGCCCGCGCCTCCAGGCTGACCGCCATGCTGGTGCGGTCCACCTTGCACAGCAGGTCATCAGGCAGGTAGGTGCTGAAATCGGCCAGCATCATCGCGTCGGCCGGCGAGCCGGCGCCATGCAGCGGATCGGCCAAGTCGTAGAAGCTGCCCGCTCCGCGCGCGCCGATCACCGCCGACACCGGGTCGCGCCAGCGCGAAATGCGGTTGCGGTACACATCGCCGATGCCGCGCGCGCCGGTTTCGGCCAGCAGCGCAGCCAGGCCGCCGGTGCGCGAGGCCTCGCCCTGGGTCTGCGAATGGGCAGCCATCCAGCGCCGCAGCGGCGCCGGCACCCGGCCCAGCAGCGTCCAGTTGCGCAGCGCGCGCTGGTAGCGGCTGTAGCCGAAGAACAGTTCATCGCCGCCGTCGCCGGACAGCGCCACGGTCACCGCGCTGCGCGCCAGCCGCGCCACCAGCGCGGTCGGCACCTGCGAGGCATCCGCGAACGGCTCGTCGAACATCGCCGGCAGCCCGGGCACCACCGCCAACGCATCGGCACCGCTCACGTACAACTCGGTGTGGTCGGTGCCCAGGTGGGTGGCCAGCGCCTTGGCCAGCGGCGCCTCGTCGTGGTCCGAGCCCTGGAAACCGATGCTGAAACTGTGGATCGGCGTGGACGACTGCGACTGCATCAGCGCCGCCACCACCGACGAATCGGTGCCGCCGGACAGGAACACGCCCACCGGCACGTCGGCCACCATGCGCAGCCCGACTGCATCGCGCAGCAGGGCATCGAGCTGGTTCTCCGCCTCATCGTCGGTGCCCACGAACGGCGACGCCAGCGCCTGCTGCATGCGCTCACGCGCGTTCCAGAACGGCAGCTGCTGCTGGTCGGGGCGATGCGCGGACGCACCGGCGGCCACCGCAGCGGCATCCAGGCGCAGTACCCGGCCCGGCATCAGCTTGAAGCAGCGTTCGTGGATGCAGTGCGGGGCGGGAATGTAGTCCAGCCGCATCAGCAGGGTCAGCGCATCGCGGTCGATATCGTTGTCGAACGCGGGGTGTTGCCACAGCGCCTTCAATTCGGAACCGAACACCAGCGTGTCGCCGGCCCAGCCGTAGTACAGCGGCTTCTTGCCGACCCGGTCGCGGGCCAGCCACAGGCATTGCTCGGCGCGGTCCCACAAGGCGATGGCGAACATGCCGTTGGCACGCTGCAGGGTTTCGTCCAGGCCCCAGGCCACGAACGCGGCCAGCAGCACTTCGGTGTCGGAATGCCCACGGAAGGCGTGGCCGCGCTCCTCCAGCTCCAACCGCAACGCGGCGAAGTTGTAGACCTCGCCGTTGTAAGCCAGCACATAGCGGCCATCGTCGGACGCCATCGGCTGGTGGCCCAGCGGCGACAGGTCCAGGATGCTCAGCCGGCGATGCGCCAGCGCGATGCCGCTGGCCGCGTCGGCCCACACCCCGCTGTCATCCGGCCCACGGTGTACCAGCGCATCGCCCATGCGGCGCGCCTGCTGTTCCAACGCGGCCTGCTCCCGTACGGGGGCGGCCAGCAACATTCCTGCCAGTCCACACATGCGTCAATGGTCCTGCGCCAACACCCGCGCGGCGCTTACCACCGCATTGTCGCTTGGAAGCACGCACATTGCTGCCCCCGCCAGCGGCGTATAGGTGTCGGCGCCGCAGACGCGCTGCAGCGGCAGGTGGCCCAGGCCGGCCTCGACCAGCGCGGTGATCACGCCCTCGCCCACCCCGGCGCTGTGCCGGCCCTCGTCCACCACCAGCACTCGCTGGGCGCCGGCAGCCTGTTCGGCGATGAAGCCGGCGTTGAGCGGCACCAGCCAGCGCAGGTCGACCACCCGCACCTGCCAGCCCAGTTCGGCTTCGAGGGTGCGCGCCGCGCGCAGGCTCATCGGCACGCCGTTGCCGTAGGTGAAAATCACTAGGTCGTTGGCCTCCGGTGCGTATACGCGGCCTTCGCCCAGCACCAGCGCCTGGTCCGGCGCGGGGTACGGGAACAGCCACTGGCCATCGCCGGGTGCGTACAGGTCCTTGGTCATGTACAGCGCGATGGGCTCCAGGAACACCGCCACCCGCCCATCGACCTGGGCCAGCGCCGCCAGCGTGCGCAGCATCATCGCCGCGTCATCGCCGCGCGAGGCGCAACCCACCACCAGCCCGGGGATGTCGCGCAGCGCGGCGATCGAGTTGTCGTTGTGGAAGTGCCCGCCGAAGCCCTTCTGGTAGCCCAGGCCGGCAATGCGCACCAGCATCGGGTTGCGGTACTGGTCGTTGGAGAAGAACTGCAGCGAACAGGCCTCGCCGCGCAGCTGGTCGGCGGCGTTGTGCAGGTAGGCCAGGTACTGGATTTCCGGGATCGGCAGCATGCCCAGGTTGGCCAGGCCCTGGGCCATGCCCAGGATCATGGTTTCATCCAGCAGCGTGTTGAACACCCGGCGCGGGCCGAAGGCTTTCAGCAGCCCCTTGCTGACCGTGTACACCCCGCCCTTCTGCGCCACGTCCTCGCCGAACAGCAGCGACGAGGGGTACTTGCACAGCAGGTCGTGCAGGGCCTGGTTGATCTGGATGGCCAGGTGTCGCGGCGGCTGCCGTTCCGGCAACTGCGCCGCGCTGCCAAACACCGCTTCGCGCGCCTGCGCCGCCGGCACCCGGCGGGCTTCGGCATGTACGGCCGCGGGGGTGTACGGCGCCAATGGCGCCATGATCTCGGCAAGCTCGCCCAGTTTGGGCCGCTGGTCGGCCGCGTCGGCGGCAGCGAAGCAGCGCGCGCGCATCGCCTCGTAGCGCGCCAGCACCTGGGCGGGTGTCATCCAACCGGATTCCAGCGCGATCTGCGCCGAACGCAGCAGCGGATCGGCCGCCTCCGCCGCGCACAGCTCCGGCAGCGGCCGCCACTCGATCTCGAAATCGGTCCCGGCATGCCCCATCAACCGCGTGGTGCGCAGGTGCAGGAAGGTCGGGCGGCGGGTGCGGCGGCAATGCTCCAGCGCGCGTTGCACCTGCGCGTGGCCGCTGGCCAGGTCCAGGCCATCGGCGAAGAAGTAATCCAGCCCGGGCCGGTGGCTGAAGCTGTCGGCAATCCACCCGTCCGGCGTCTTCACCGAAATGCCGATGCCGTTGTCTTCGCACACGAACAGCACCGGGGCCGGCAGGCGCTGGTAGGCGGCCCAGGCGGCGGTGTTGAACGCGGTCTGCGCGGTGGCATGGTTGGCCGAGGCATCGCCGAACGAGCAGATCACCACGCTGTCGTCGGGGATCGGCAGGCCATGGCCGATGCGGCGCGCGGTTTCAATGGCCAGCGCGGTGCCCAGCGCCTTGGGCAGGTGCGAGGCGATGGTGGAGGTCTGCGGCAGCACCCACAGCGGCTTGCTGCCCCAGACCTTGTGCCGGCCGCCGCTGGCCGGATCGTCGCGGCTGGCGGCGAAGGACAGCGCCGCGTCCATTACCGGGTCCATGCCCGGCAGCTGGCGGAAGCGCTCGGCCATGAACGCGCCGGAGCGGTAATGCAGGAAGGCCGGATCGGTGTGCCGGGCCAGCCGCGCCACCAGCGCATTGCCTTCGTGGCCGGACGAGCCGATGGTGTAGAAGACCTTGTTCTGCACGCGCAGCACGCGCGCCATCAGGTCCAGGTGGCGGCTGACCAGCTGCGACTCGAACAGCGCATCGAAGCCCTGCGCGTCCAGCGTGCTGCCGGGCAGGATCGGCGCATCGTCGTCGGGGCGTTGCCCGGCGGGGCCATCCCAGCGCTGCAAGAACTCGATGAAGTTGGCGTCGCAGATCTCGGCCCGGTTCAGGCCCTTCATGCGCGCGGGAATCGGATCGGGAACCACGGCAACCATGCACACCCTCCAGCTGAGCCGAACGGACGACCGCGCCGAGCATCGCCGCAATCGCCGCCGCTTGCCAAGCGCAGGTGCACAAAACAGGGCCTAGCGGCGTCTGCTTCTCCACTGGTCCCGCGACTGCCCCCAGATCTCGATTGGCTTGCCATCGTGCGGCGGCGGCAGCTCGCCCATGCGCAGCAGCGTGCTGCCGAGCTTGCGCGCGACGGCCTTGGAGTTCTCATTGGCCGTGTCGATGGTGTGGATCACCTCGTCCCAGCCGAGCGTGTCAAACGCCCAGTCGATGGCAGCCACCGCTGCCTCCGGTGCGTAGCCCCTGCCCCAGCTGGCGTGGCGGATGCTCCAGCCGACTTCGGTGCCCGGCCAGTCCAGCGGTTGCCACGGCCCCATGCGCCCCACCCATTCGCCGCTGCTCTTCTCGATCACCGAAAACATCGAGAAGCCATACAGGTGCCAACTGCCCGCCAGGCAGCTGAAGCTGCGCCAGGCCTGGGAAGGCGCCTGCACGCCGCCCAGGTGCTGCATCACCTGCGGATCGGTGCAGAACTGCAGGAAGGCGTCGAAGTCCTCCGCGCGCGGCGGGCGCAGGATCAGCCGGTCGGTTTCCAGGCGCAGGTCGAAAATGCTCATGGGGTACCCCGTTGGTAAGCCGGGTGCCATCTTCGCAGAACGAAAGAGGCCGGCAACATGCCGGCCTCTTCGTACGTTCTGCACAGCGCCCCGATTACTGGCGGGCGGTATCCAGCGCAGCGGTCTGGGTGACCAGCTGGCCGTCGACGACCGGCAGGCGGTCGCTGCTGGGCTTGTTGGCCATCTTGACGGTCTTTTCAACGCCGTCATAGCGGTAGGTCACGTTGTAGCCGGTGACGTTGTTGGTGGTGCCCATGGCGATGCGGTTGCCCGGCTTGCTGGCCATGCGCATGGTGCCGGTGGTGCCGTCTTCATTGCGGTAGGTCACGTTGTAGCCGGTCACCTTGGTCGACTCGGAGGTCGCAGTCTCGGTGTGGCACTGACGCTCGGTACGGTTGACTACGCGGCCACCGACGTGGCGCTTGTCCACCTGGTTGCCGATCACGCCGCCAGCGACGGCGCCGGCTGCAGTGGCGGCCTTGCGACCATTACCGCCGCCCACCTGGTTGCCCAGCAGGCCACCGATGACCGCACCGGCCACGGTGCCGCCGACGTTGCCATCGCGCTCGGGCAGGCGTTCCTGCACCACCACGTCATTGCAGACCTCGTGCGGGGTCTGGGTGGTGGAGGTCTCACGCACCGGCTCGGTGCCGATCACGGTGGCGTAGGCCTTTTCCTTCTGGGTCAGCGGATCGACCTTGACCACGTCGGCGTATTCCAGCCGGCCGGCCTTGTCCACGGCCACGTCGTCGGTGGCAGCGCCATCGTCGGCCAGCGGCGTGGTGTCCAGGCTCGGGCGGGTCTGCGCGGCGGTAACCGGGTCGGTGGAATTACCGCTTTTCATGAAGGCGGCGGTGGCGATGCCCCCGACCAGCAGGGCGCCTGCGGCGACCAGGACAGTAGTAGTTGTGCTTTTCATATCCGACTCCCTGCGGACGATCCGCAACGTTCTTGATGCGGATTCCAGCACGCGAACCCTGAACGGTATCTCCACATGACGCACACGGCCCGTTTACCCATTCAGGTTCTGTCATTACGGGGCTCGTGATAGCGTTTACACCACTTGTCGAGGAGAGTGCGATGCCCGGTCCCCTGCTGCTGCCAGTGATGAAGTGGGCGCGCGGACTGCGTTACCCCACGCTGTTCAAGATCACCGCTGCGCTGTTCGCGGTAACGCTGTTCATTCCAGACCCGATTCCGTTCGTGGATGAAATCCTGTTCGGGCTGGGCACGCTGCTGCTGGCCAACTGGAAACGGCGCAGCGATACCCTGCCGCCGCGCCTGGACCGGCGCGACGCGTGAGCCTGGTCGACAGCCACTGCCACCTGGACGCGGACGAATTCGACCCCGACCGCGCCCAGGTGATCGCGCGTGCGCAGGCGGCGGGCGTGCGTACCCAGGTGCTGCCGGCGGTTACTGCGGCCAGCTGGCCCAAGCTGCGTGACACCTGCCAGCTGGCCGAAGGCCTCTACCCTGCGTACGGCCTGCACCCGATGTTCCTGGACCAGCACCGGCCCGAGCACCTTGAGCAGCTGCGCGAGTGGATCGCCCGCGAGCGGCCGTGCGCGGTGGGCGAATGCGGGCTGGATTTCTTCGTGGACGGGCTGGACGCCGACCGGCAGCAGTTCTACTTCGACGGACAGCTGCGGATCGCACGCGAGTTCGACCTGCCGGTGATCGTGCATGCACGACGCGCGATGGAGGCGGTGATCGCCGCAATCAAGCAAGTGGGCGGTTTACGTGGCGTGATCCACAGTTTCCCCGGCAGCCCGGAACAGGCCGCGCAGCTGCACAAGCTGGGTTTCCTGGTCGGCCTGGGCGGGCCGCTGACCTATGACCGCGCCCAGCGCCTGCAGCGCCTGGTGGCGCAGCTGCCGCTTGAGCAGCTGCTGCTGGAAACCGATGCGCCGGACCAGCCGGACGCCGGCATCCGCGGCGAGCGCAACGAGCCGGCACGGTTGACGGTGATCGCCGACACCGTGGCCCGGTTGCGCGGCGAGACGGTGGAGGCGATTGCCGAGCAGACCTCCGCCAACGCACGCCGGCTGTTCGGAATACCGTAGCGACACGCCAAGCGTGTCCCACGCAATGCGTCATCGTCCGGATGGACACGCGCGGCGTGTCCCTACGCGTTGCCGGGTTTCTTCTTCAGCAGCATCTCCAGCGCCTTGCCCACCGCTGCGAACGCGAACGCACCTGTGATATGCGTGGCCGCGCCCAGTCCGGCGCCGCAGTCCAGCTTCAACGCCGCATCGGCGCCCAGCTGCGGGCGCACGCCGCACACGCTGCCATCGGCCTGCGGGTACTTCACGTTCTCCAGCGAATACACCGCCGGCACGCCGAAATAGCGCGAGGCGTTCTTCGGGAAGTTGAAATCGCTGCGCAGCTTCTTGCGGATCAGGGCCAGCATCGCGTCGTGCTCGGTGCGCGAGACGTCACGGATGCGCACCAGGGTCGGGTCGGTGCGGCCACCGGCCGCGCCCACGGTGAGGATCGGCAGCTTGCGGCGCCGGCACCAGGCAATGGTTTCCACCTTGACCCGGAAGCTGTCGCAGGCGTCGATGACCAGGTCGAAATCGCGGTCCAGCAGCTCGACCATGTTCGAGACGGTCAGGAACGAGGCAACCGCCTCAACGCTGATGTCGGGGTTGATGGCAATGCAGCGCTCGGCCATCGCCTCGGCCTTGTTGCGCCCGTATTGCCCGGCCAGCGCCGGCAGCTGGCGGTTGGTGTTGGACACGCAGATGTCGTCGGCGTCGATCAGGGTCAGGTGGCCCACCGCCGTGCGTGCCAGGGCTTCCACCACCCACGAGCCCACCCCGCCCATGCCGACCACCGCCACCCGGCGCTGCGACAGCTGGTCTACGGTGCCCACCCCATACAACCGGTCGATGCCGGCAAAGCGTTCGCGCAATACGTCGTTCATGCCGCCCATTTTAGACGGCCCGGCGCCCGCCACGTACGCCCGTGATGCGGCCAGCGGTAGGATGCAGCGAGCCACCCACAAGGAAGCCACCCGCATGAATGCTCCCGTCCCCACCCGCCGCCCGTCCGCCGCCTACCGCTATCTGTTTGTCGCAGGCCTGGGGCTGGTGATCGGCCTGGTCGCCACCGTGATGGTGTCGCGGGCGATCCAGGCCCGCCAGGACCCGTTCCCCGGCAGCCTGATGCACGTGATGGAGCGCCAGGTGGCGCTGCTGCGCGATGCGCAGGCCCAGAACCGCTGCAGCCTGGCCGACAGCGTGCCGCGCCTGCAGACGCTGCGCTCGCTGTCCAACGACCTGGACCTGGCGTTCCCGGACCTGAAGGACAGCGCGCAGTTCCAGCAGCACGCCAGCGGCCTGCGCGCCACGCTCAACACCGCGCTGGCGGCGCCGCCGACCGACTGCGTGGCCATGGGCCAGCTCGTCGAGAAGATCCAGACCGACTGCAAGGCCTGCCACCAGGATTTCCGCTGATTCATCTGGCAGCCACGAAGCAGGCACCGGATTGGCACGCTGTTCACGCAGCACACGACAGGATCTCGGCCATGCGCCCCATACGGAGAACCACCATGAAGATCCAACTGATTGCCGCCGCTGCCGTTGCCACCGTCGCGCTCGCCGGCTGCGCCACCACCTCGCCTGGCTACGGCGGTGGCGGCTACAACAACAACAGCTACGGCAACAGTGGCGGTTACAACGACAACCGCTGCGCCGACTGCGGCATCGTCACCCGGATCAACCAGGTGGCCTCCGGCCGCACCGCGCCCAGCGCCACCGGCGCGATCCTCGGCGGCCTGGTGGGCGCCGTTGCCGGCCATGAGATCTCCGACCACACCGGCGGCAGCAAGGGCAACCAGAACATCGCCGCGGCCGCAGGCGCGGTGGGTGGTGCGCTGGCCGGCAACCAGATCCAGAAGAACGTGACCAGCGATACCTTCGACATCACCGTGCGCATGGATGATGGCCGCACCGTGGTAGTGAACCAGCGTGACCTCGGCGGGATCCGCGAAAACACCTACGTGCGCGTGGTCAATGGTCGCGTGGTCCTGCGCTGACCCACTGCCCCGCTGCTGCTGGAATGCAAAGGGCCCGCTTGCGCGGGCCCTTTCCATGTTCCGATCAGGCCGGAGCGGTGCGCGCTTAGAGCGGGCGAACCTTGTCGGCCTGCAGGCCCTTCTGGCCGGTCACAACTTCGAACTCAACCGCCTGGCCTTCCTTCAGGCTCTTGAAGCCCTGGGATTCGATTGCACGGAAGTGTACGAACACGTCCTCGCCGCTTTCACGGCTGATGAAACCGAAACCCTTCGCGTCATTGAACCACTTGACGGTGCCCTTCTCTGCCATCTTCCTTACTCCCTGACTGACTTGTAGTTGGTTACGCCTTGTGGGCGGCTGACAAGCAAGGGGGAAGCGAGGTGCATCGATGGAGCGGATCGGAAGATCTACCATCATCAGGCCACGATCCACGGTGACCTTGCCAAGCTCAGCGCCTGCAACTTAACCCGGGCAATTTCAAAAATCAACTGGCATATTTCACAAATGTCAACCCAAATTCGGCAAACATACGGCATAGCATGGACCCTTCATTCATCTTTTACCTGATCGCGGTGGTGCTGGTCCTGGTCGGGATCGCCGGGATCATCCTGCCCGCCCTGCCCGGCATCCCCCTGGTATTCGCCGGCCTGCTGGTGGCGGCCTGGGGCGACGGCTTCGTGCATGTGGGCTGGGTGCCGCTGACGGTGCTTGGCCTGCTCACGCTGGCCTCGTTCGCCGTCGACGTGCTGGCCACGGTGGTCGGCGCCAAGCGGGTCGGGGCCAGCCGCAAGGCGTTGTGGGGCACCTTCGTGGGCAGCATCGTCGGGCTGTTCTTCATGCCGATCGGGCTGTTCGCCGGGCCACTGGCCGGCGCGCTGCTCGGCGAGTACTGGCATACCCGTGAACTGGGCCGTTCCACCAAGGTGGGCCTGGCCACCTGGCTGGGCATCCTGTTGGGCTTCGCGCTCAAGCTGGCGCTTGTGATCGCGATGCTGGGCATCTTCGCGTTCGCCTGGTTCTTCTGAGCCCGACAGCTTCACGTTGCGCGCACGGGGGACACCGGCATAAACGCGCTGATCCCGTCAGTGCGTCGCATCGCGCTGGCAGGAACGCCGGGCAGCCGCCACACTGTCCGCGCTCCCCTCCATTCATCGGCCTGCCTCCATGACCCACCGCCCCCGTTCGGCCCTGTTCTCTGCCCTGGCGCTGGCCACCGCCAGCCTGCCGCTGGACGCTCAGGAAGCCGCGCCAACGCCGGCATCGCCTGAAGCCTGCGCGCTGGTGGGCACCGATGTGGCCCGCCTGGCCTGCTACGACAAACTGTTCCGGCCCACGGTGGAAACCACCCAGGCGGCCGATGCCGCAGCCACCGCGGCCAAGCAGGAGCGCCGCGAAGAGCGCCAGGCCGCGCGTACGCCGGATGCCCCCGCCACCGAACGGGTCAAGCAGCGGCTGGGCGAGGTCTTCAAGAACGATGGGCACGATTCCGCGCTGGCCAATGCCGGCAAGGGCTCGCTGCTGGACAGCCGCTGGGAACTGGCGCAGGACTCCAAGCTGGGCGCGTTCCAGCTGCGCGCCTACAAGCCGGTGTACCTGCTGCCCGCGTTCTGGACCAGCGACAAGAACCAGATGCCGCAGTCGCCCAACCCGGACAACACGGTGACCACGCCGCAGCAGCTGGACAGCAACGAGCTGAAGTTCCAGCTGAGCTTCAAGACCAAGGTGTGGGAGAACGTGTTCGGCGACAACGGCGACATCTGGGCCGGGTATACCCAGAGCTCGCGCTGGCAGGCTTACAACGCCGACAACTCGCGCCCGTTCCGTGAAACCAATTACGAGCCGGAGATCATGATGGTCTTCCGCAACGGCTATTCCATCGGCGGCTGGCGCGGGCGCATGAGCGGGCTCAGCCTCACCCACATGTCCAATGGCCGCGCCGACCCGCTGTCGCGCAGCTGGAACCGGGTGATCGCCAACATCGGCCTGGACCGCGAAAACTGGGCGCTGGTGCTGCGCCCGTGGTACCGCCTGCCGGAAGATCGCGAAGACGACAACAACCCGGACATCGAGGATTACATGGGCCGCGGCGACGCGACCCTGACCTGGAACCGCAACGGCCACGAGGTTTCGCTGATGGCGCGGCATTCACTGCGCGGCGGCGACCGCTCGCACGGGGCGCTGCAACTGGACTACGGCTTCCCGATCAGCAACCTGCTGCGCGGCCACGTGCAGGTGTTCGACGGGTACGGCGAAAGCATGATCGACTACAACCACAAGGCGACCTACATCGGCCTGGGCGTGTCGTTGCTCGAGTGGTATTGAGGTTGCGCCGCAGCCACGCAGGGCGTGGCTCTACGCACGTTACCCGACCCGCGTGGGTTTGCTTGCTGATCGACCCGCGTAGAGCCACGCCCTGCG
>NZ_JASCOP010000011.1:0-59039 GCF_029959395.1 Stenotrophomonas sp. PS02300 | reverse complement strand
GCCGACGGGCAGCCCCTTACGGGACACGCCGTAAACCCATCCATGGGGGTTTGGCAAAAACATCCATGTTTTTGACAGTCCCTACAGGGGCTGCCCGCCGGCCTCCCCTCTCGTGCATCGCGAGTGCGGATACGAAAGCAAAGCAAAGCAGCGACGCAGGGCGTCGCTCTACGTCGTTGATTCTCTCAATGCATTACCGATACATCGCGCGCGCATCGTAGAGCGACGCCATGCGTCGTTGCTCTTTCATCCGCACAGCGCGATGCATGACGGGGTCGGGCGGCGGGTAGCCCCCGTAGGGACTGTCAAAAACATGGATGTTTTTGACAAGCCTCCATGGATGGATTCACGGCGTGTCCCGGAGGGGGCTGCCCGACGCCCGGCCCCAGCTCGTATCAATAAAAACGCTGCAGTTGACGTTGACGCCAGCCCAAGAACATCAAGCCGCGAAAATGTTCCCAGGCCCGTTCGACGGCGGAACCGGCGGCGGGGCGGCGCGGCCGCGGTGGGCGAACATCTGGTTCCAGGCGGCGTACACCGCGCCGACGTACAGCGGCATGATCACCGCGGTGTTGGTCAGCTGCATCACGAACGCTGCTGCACCGGCGCCGCCGGCCATCAGCGCCAGCTGCATCACGATGAGCATCACGAAGTAGATGCACATCGCCGCGATCAGGCCCAGCAGCATGAACACCGCCATCGCGCCGAAATTGCGGATGCAGCCCTGCAGGCTCATGCGCAGCGCGTGCATGCCGCTCTGGTGGTCGAACACCACCAGCGCCGGCTGGGTGAACATCGCCATGCTCAGCGCCACGAACGTGCCGAAGGCGATCAGCAGCCACAGCAGGATCCGCATCACCGGCACGCCGGTCATCAGCGCCATGGTCTGCTCATTGCTCGGCGTGGCGCCGGACTGCTGCAGCTCCTGCATTTTGCGGAACATCTCGGCCGTGGCAGTCAGACCGTCGGGGCCCATCATCACGTACAGCAGCGTACCCAGCGCGATCACCGCGATCAGCTGGATCGCCAGCGGCACCAGCAGGTGGCTCACCCGGCGGTCGCGGATCGGCTGCAGCAGGTGCACCGGCGACGCGCGATGGCCCTGGGCCACTTCGCTCACCGCCACCAGCATGCCGCCGAACACCAGCGGACCCACCGCCACGGAGACCAGCTGGACCAGGATGCCCAGCCAGCTCGGCAACGCCTGCGCCAGCACCAGGATCAGGGAACTGACCAGCATGCCGATCACGCCAAGGACCGCCAGTTGCAGCGGCGCGCGGCGGTACAGGGTGAACGCGTCCAGCAGCCATTGGGCGCCCGCCGAGGCGGGCAGCTTGCGAATTTCGCTCATACCATTCCGGAACAGGGGGAAGGGCGCGCGCGCCCCGAATCCCAACGATTATCCCTGTTTTCCGTGCCTATCACCTGAAGGAAAGGACGCTTCCGGCGGTCTTTCAGTTGTTGCGTGCCTGGCGCACGAACCGGCGCAGCAGCTGGCGGGCCAGCGGGGCCGCACTGACACCGCGCGCCACGCTGCGCGCGCAGCCGCCGTGGCGGCCGATGCACTCGGCACGTGCCCGCACGTAGCCGCGCATGTGGTGGGTGGCGAACTCCGGGTGGAACTGCACGCCCCAGGCCTGCTGGCCCCAGCGGAAGGCGTGGCAGTTGTCCTGCGCCGAGCGGGCCAGGATGGCCGCGCCCTCCGGTGCGCGCAGCACCGTCTGCAGGTGGGTGGCGTGGGCCGGGAAGCGCGCCGGCAGGCCCGCGAACAGCGGGTCGTCCACCGCAGAGGGCTCCAGCGCCAGTTCGATCGTGCCCGACTCGCGCCCGGCCGGGTTGTAGGCCACCTCGCCGCCCAGCGCGTGCGCCAGCAGCTGGTGGCCGTAGCAGATGCCAAACACCGGGCGGTTGTCATGCGCGGCCGTGCGCAGCCACTGCGCGCTGCGCTCGCTCCAGTCGGCGCGGTCGGTCACGTAGGCGGCCGAGCCGCTGATGATCACCCCGGCAAAATCGCGGTGGTCGGGCAGCTCGCCGCCGTGCTCCACGTCCACCACCACCGTCTCGTCCGCATCCAGCCCCGCCGCGACCCGGATCCAGTGCGGAAAACGGCCGTACCGGCGCAGCGAGGCGACCGGTTGGCCGGTTTCAAGAATCAGGAAAGGCGAGCGGTTCATCGGGGGGAGGCAGCACGCTGAGGACTTCCTCGATTGTAGTCAGCCCTGCCGCCACCTTTTCAAGCCCCGCGCGGCGCAGGGTTCGTACTCCTTCAGCACGCGCGGCCCGGTTGAAACCGGCCAGGTCCATGTCCGCCCGGATCAGCCCGCGCAGCCGCGAACTCAATGGCAGCAACTCATACAGGCCTACCCGGCCCATGTAGCCGGTGCGCCGGCAGTCGAGGCAACCGGCCGGCGCATATGGCGTGGGCGACTCTGGTAATGCCTCATCGGCATCAGCCAGCACCGCCCATTGGGCCGCGCTGAGCGGCTTGGGCACCTTGCAGTGCGGGCACAGTGTGCGGACCAGCCGCTGGGCCAGGACCCCGTTGATGGTGCTGGCCAGCAGGTAATGCGGCACGCCCAGGTCGAGCAGGCGGGTGATCGCCGAGGGCGCGTCGTTGGTGTGCAGCGTGGACAGCACCAGGTGCCCGGTCAGCGAGGCCTGCACGGCCATCTGGGCCGTTTCCAGGTCGCGGATTTCGCCGATCATGATGATGTCCGGGTCCTGCCGCAGCAGGGTGCGCACGCCGGCAGCGAAATCCAGGTCGATGTTGGTCTGCACCTGCATCTGGTTGAATTCCGGCGCGATCATCTCGATCGGGTCTTCCACGGTGCAGACGTTCACGTCCGGCGTGGCCAGCCGCTTCAGGGTGGAATACAGGGTGGTGGTCTTGCCCGAACCGGTCGGGCCGGTGACCAGCACGATGCCGTGCGGGCGCTCCACCAGCGCCGTCCAGCCGGCCGCTTCCTGCGGGCTGAAACCGAGCTGGTCGATGCTCTTGAACGCCGCATCCGGGTCGAAGATGCGCATCACGCACTTCTCGCCGAAGGCGGTGGGCATGGTCGACAGGCGCATTTCCACCTCGCGTCCGCCCGGCGAGCGGGTCTTGATGCGGCCATCCTGGGGCCGCCGGCGCTCGGCCAGGTCCATGCGGCCCAGCACCTTGATCCGGCTGACCATCGCGGTCATCACCGCCGGCGGTACCTCGAACACCTTGTGCAGCACCCCGTCGATGCGGAAACGCATGCGCCCCATGTCGCGGCGCGGCTCCAGGTGGATGTCCGAGGCGCGCTGCTCGAAGGCGTACTGCAGCAGCCAGTCCACGATGTGCACCACGTGCTGGTCATCGGCGTTCACGTCGCCGGAGCGGCCCAGCTCCACCAGCTGTTCGAAGCTGGGCAGGATGCCGCTGGCTTCGCTGCGCACGTCGCCGCGTGCCCCGCGCACCGACCGGGTCACCCCGTAGAACTCCATCGTGTAGCGGTGCAGGTCCAGCGGGTTGACCATGGCCAGCTCGATCCGGCGCCGGGCCAGGTGCTGCAGGTCGAGCAGCCATTCCTGGGCCAGCGGCTCGCTGGTGGCCACCAGCAGCCGCTCGCTGTCCACCGCCAGCGGCAGGAAGCGGTGGCGGCGCGCATAGGCATGCGAGACCAGCGCGGTCACGGCCGCCACATCCACCCGGGTCGGATCGATGCGCAGGTAACGGGTGCCGGTGCGGGTGGCCAGCCATTCGGTCAGCCGTTCCAGGCCCAGCTCACCGCCCGAGGCGGCCGCCAGCTTGAGGTTGGCCAGCAGCACCAGCGGGTGCACTTCACTGGCGTTGCGGGCGCCCTGGCCGGAAAAGCGGATGCGCTCGACATCGCTGGCCGCGACCAGCCCGTCGGCCACCATGGCCGCCGCCACCTGGTCGAAATCCAGCCGGCCCGGCGGCAGGGGCCCCGGAGCAGGAACGGGGGCGAGCGTTGCCGGTGAGCGGTGTTCCATGGCGCCAGAATCCTCGGAGCGGGGCCTGCACGGCGTGATGGCAGCTTGCCTGAAATGCCGGCGGGCGGTCCGTCGCTATACTAGCGCACCCCCTGAGCAGGCAAGACTCCGCCGCATGTCCGCGACCCAGAACGTTCCGATCACTTTCCAGGGCCTCATCCAGACCCTCAACCAGTATTGGGCGCAGCAGGGCTGCGTGCTGATCCAGCCGCTGGACCTGGAGGTCGGTGCCGGCACCTTCCACCCGGCGACCTTCCTGCGCTCGATCGGCCCGGAAAGCTGGAATGCCGCGTACGTGCAGCCTTCGCGCCGCCCCACCGACGGCCGCTACGGCGAGAACCCCAACCGCCTGCAGCGCTACTACCAGTACCAGGTGGCGATGAAGCCCAGCCCGGACAACATCCAGCAGCTGTACCTGGATTCGCTGAAGGCACTGGGCATCGACCCGCTGGTGCACGACCTGCGCTTTGTCGAGGACAACTGGGAATCGCCGACCCTGGGCGCCTGGGGCCTGGGCTGGGAAGTCTGGCTCAACGGCATGGAAGTGACCCAGTTCACCTACTTCCAGCAGGCCGGTGGCCTGGAATGCAAGCCGGTGCTGGGCGAAATCACCTACGGTCTTGAACGCCTGTGCATGTACCTGCAGAACTGCGACAACGTGTATGACCTGGTCTGGACCTACGGGCCGGACGGCACGCCGGTGACCTACGGCGATGTGTACCTGCAGAACGAAGTGGAGCAGAGCACCTACAACTTCGAATACGCCGACGTGGAAGAACTGTTCCACCGTTTCGATGCGTGCGAGAAGGAAGCCCAGAAGCTGGTCGAAGTGGGCCTGCCACTGCCGGCCTACGAGCAGGTGTGCAAGGCCAGCCATTCCTTCAACCTGCTGGATGCGCGCCGCGCGATCAGCGTGACCGAGCGCCAGCGCTACATCCTGCGCGTGCGCGCGCTGGCCCAGGCGGTGGCGAAACTGTATGAAGCCAAGCGCCTCGAAGCGGTGGCCGCCAAGGAGGTGCAGGCATGAGCACGATGCTGCCGCTGCTGATTGAACTGGGTACCGAAGAACTGCCCGTGAAGGCGCTGCCGGGCCTGGCCCAGGCGTTCTTCGATGGCGTGGTGGACGGCCTGACCAAGCGTGGCGTGGCCGTGGAACGCGGCGACGCCAAGCCGCTGTCCACCCCGCGCCGGCTGGCGGTGCTGCTGCCCGGCGTGGCCGTGGAGCAGCCGGAACAGCGCGGTGAAGTGCTGGGCCCGTACCTGAACATCGCGCTGGACGCCGACGGCCAGCCGACCAAGGCGCTGCAGGGTTTCGCGGCCAAGGCCGGGATCGACTGGACCGCGCTGGAGCGCACCAGCGATGCCAAGGGCGAGCGTTTCGTGCACCGTTCGGTCACCCCGGGCGCGCGCACCGCCGCGCTGCTGCCGGAGATCCTGGCCGAGGCGATTGCCGCCATGCCCATTCCCAAGCCGATGCGCTGGGGCAGCCACAGCTACGGCTTCGCCCGCCCGGTGCATTGGCTGGTGCTGCTGCACGGCAAGGACGTGATCGAAGCCGAGGTGCTGGGCCTGAAGTCCGACCGCATGAGCCGCGGCCATCGCTTCATGCACGACAAGACCGTGTGGCTGTCCTCGCCGGACGACTACGTGAGCTCGCTGCAGGCTGCGTATGTGCTGGTGGACGCCGATGCGCGCCGCAGCCGCATCGTGGACGCGGTCAACGCCGAAGCCGCCGCCGCCGGTGGCCAGGCGCGCATCACCGATGACAACCTGGAACAGGTGGTCAACCTGGTCGAATGGCCGGCGCCGGTGCTGTGCAGTTTCGAACGCGAATTCCTGGCGGTGCCGCAGGAAGCGCTGATCGAGACGATGGAAATCAACCAGAAGTTCTTCCCGGTGCTCGATACCAGCGGCAAGCTGACCGAGAAGTTCATCGGCATCGCCAACATCGAATCGAAGAACGTGGCCGAAGTGTCCAAGGGCTACGAGCGGGTGATCCGTCCGCGCTTTGCCGACGCCAAGTTCTTCTTCGATGAGGACCTCAAGCAGGGCCTGGAAGCGATGGGCGAGGGTCTGAAGACCGTCACCTACCAGGCCAAGCTGGGTTCGGTGGCCGACAAGGTGCAGCGCGTGGTGGCGCTGGCCGGGCTGATCGCACCGCAGGTGGGCGCCGATCCGGTGCTGGCCAAGCGCGCCGCCGTGCTGGCCAAGAACGACCTGCAGTCGCGCATGGTCAACGAATTCCCCGAGCTGCAGGGCATCGCCGGCCGCCATTACGCGGTGACCGGTGGCGAATCGCCCGAGGTGGCGCTGGCCATCGACGAGGCTTACCAGCCGCGCTTCGGTGGCGACGATATCGCGCTGTCGGACCTGGGCAAAGTGCTGGCCATCGCCGAGCGTGCCGACACGCTGGCCGGTGGTTTCGCCGCAGGCCTGAAGCCGACCGGCAACAAGGACCCGTTCGCGCTGCGCCGCAATGCGCTGGGCCTGGCCCGCACGATCATCGAATCGGGCTTCGAGCTGGACCTGCGCGCGCTGCTGGAAACGGCGTTCGCCGGCCTGCCCGCCGCCGTCCAGCCCAGTGCCGAGCGCAAGACCGACACGCTGCCGCAGGAACTGTACGACTTCATCATCGACCGCCTGCGCGGCTACTACGCCGACAAGGGCGTGCCGGCCACGCACTTCAATGCGGTGGCCGAACTGAAGCCGGCCTCGCTGTACGACTTCGACCGCCGCATCGATGCCATCGGCATCTTCGCGGCGCTGCCGGAAGCCGAAGCGCTGGCCGCCGCCAACAAGCGCATCCGCAACATCCTGCGCAAGGCCGAGGGTGCGATTCCGGGCATGGTGGATCCGGCGCTGCTGGCCGAGCCGGCCGAAAGCGAGCTGGCCGAAGCCGTCGAAGCGGCGATTGACGACAGCAATGCCAGCCTGCACCAGAAGGATTACGTCAGCGTGCTGGCGCGCCTGGCCCGCCTGCGCCCGCAGGTGGATGCGTTCTTCGACGCGGTGATGGTCAACGCCGAAGATCCCGCGCTGCGTGGCAACCGCTTGGCACTGCTCAAGCGCCTGGGCGACCGCCTGGGCAGCGTAGCGGCCATCGAGCATCTGTCCAGCTGACGGCAACAGCCTGATCGCGTGTCATCCCTGAAAGCGCCCGACTGGTTCGGGCGCTTTCTTTTTGTGCGCAGCGGTTCGAATGCGACGAAAGCTGCAATTTGTCTGAATCTTGATTGAGCGTATCAACCGTAACAGCGGTAAACGATAAATTCGTGCAATCGGTATTCCCCCACGGCGCGTGATCATCCCGCGCCGCTCGTTCCAGCGGCAACGACATGCCGCGCGTTCCGCGCCGGCCCATCCCCGCTCCGCACGGAAGTACCGCCCCATGCCCCCGTTCCCGCAGCCCGCTGCCGCCTCGCAGACCCTCACGCCTTACTTCGCACCGCCGAACGCGCCCGCGGCGCAGGACCCTGCCAGCCATCACGCGCCCCGCCACGTCGGCAACGCAGCGTCGCCGTGCATACCGGCCACCAGCGCCCTGGATATGGCGCTGAGTCCACACGAGGCGGCGGTGCATGACGCAATCCTGGCCACGGGTGCACCCGAAAGCACAGCGCTGGCGTGGACGATGAAGAAGTACCTTGCGTCGGCCGCCTCGCCGGAGGAGCGCGCGGCGATCATCCAGTGCATGGAACAGGCGCTGGCCGCGCGCGGACACGACGTGGCGGTGCTGCGCAACCTGGGCATCCATGCGCTGGACAGCGTGCTGAGCCGGGCCGCGTGGACCACGCTCATGGCCGAACTGCCCGGCTGGGCCGGCAGTGCGCTCACCGCCGGGCAGCTGGCGCGCAGCGTGTTCACCGGCACGTGGAGCAGCGTGGCAACCGTGCTGCCCTCGTTGGCGGCGGCACTGCCCACGCTGCGGACCCACGCCGACTTCGACGCGCTGGTGCAGTCGCTGCCCGAGACGGTCCGGAACGGTCTATGGGCCCTGCATGAGAGCGTGACGCAGGCCGATGCGCAGCTGCGCCCCAAGCTCGGCGGCGGCCACCTGTTGTCGGCGTTGGCGGTGGCGGCGCTGCTGTGGCAGCTGCGGCAACAGCTGCCCAAGCCCTCGGGCCAGCTGCAGGGCATCGGATCATTCATCGCCGATCTGCCGAAACACTGGCAGCGGGTCGCCGTGCTCAATGGTGTGGGCGGCACGTTGTTCAAGCCAGTCGAAGCGACCCACGGTGCAGACCTTGCGGCGCCGAAGGTCAAGCTCACTGAAGAGCAGAAGCAGGCGCGCATCCTGCACCAGCACGCGGTGGATCGCGGCAGCGCCGTGATACCGGACTGGAACCCGCACGTTGACCACGTGGCCCTGTCGGCCGCTCCTGAGCCGCTGCATCGGGGCGGTGCGATCGACGAGCCGCCCGTCGCGGTGGCGAACGCGCTGCCCGACGCCGCCACCTCGCCGGCCGACCGCCGGCAGGGTGGCTGGCTGGCCTGGCTCGGCACCGGCATCGCCGCACTCGGCCAGGCTGCGCGCGGCGGCTTCCAGGCGGTGCCACAGGCGCAGCCTGTGGTGGAGATGACGGCGATGGGAGCCTCGCTGGACAGCGTCACCCCGACCACGCCGCTGGTGCCTGCAGCATCGGCTGCGGACGCGGCGTCCAACGTGCGCCTGTTCCCCAATCTGCGACAGTCCCTGCTTGCGCAGGCCGCCATGAAGACCGTGGCAGGTTTGACCGCCGCGGGCGCGGCAGCGCTGTTCGCCACGCGCTATTTCTGGCCCGCTACGCCAACGGCAACGCCTGCCGCGCTGGCCGAACGCCTGGCAGCAGATGTCGTGGAACTGCCCAATGGCCGCTGGGGCACGGGCCTGGACCTGCTGCTCGGCGAACTCGACACGGAAACGCGCAGCACGCGTGCGCGTCGGGCGGTACCGGACACCAACGGCGCACCCGTGACCCATGCCGGCACCGTCGAGGCGCAGCTGCACGGCAACCCGGCCGTGCTGCGGGACGCGCTGCAGGCCGACACCGCGTTGCTGGATCGGGTGCAGTCCATGCGCCTGTGGTCAGTCGCGGTCGCCCGCGACGTCATTGCCAGCCAGCCCGGCTGGCAATGGGTGGCAACGCTGCCCGCATCGGAACAGGAACTGCTGGTGAGCCAATGGCAGGTGGTGCGTGAGCTCGCCCCCGCGCTGGCAGAAGTGGACGCCGCCACCGAGGCGGCGATGACGGCTGCCCTGCTGAAGACAGGTTGGCGCGGCCCCTGGCAGGACATTGAAGTAAAGCTGCCCACCACGCAGGTGGCCGGCATCGCCGTCGACGACCGCCTGCCCCTGTTGCAGTACTGCCTGACGCGCGACGTGGGGGACAGGCACGCCTTCCTTCGCGCAGGCACCGGGGTGACCGCTGACGAACGTACGCAGCTTGCCGCCTTCGTCGGCAGTGCCGATGCGCGCCTTCTGCGTGGGGCCATCAACGCCCGCATGGAACAGGTGCGCCCGGCGCTGAGCCGGACGGTACAGGCGCGGCTGGTGATCGATGCGCTCAAGGCAAAGGCGCAGGGCGTACTGGGCAGCGGCAACGCGCACCGGCGTGGCGCCGACATCGTGCTGGGCTTCCTGCAGGGCACCGGCGCGGTGGAGCGCGCGGAGCTGACCTACGCCGACGGCCCCAACGTGAAGATCGTGGTGCCCAACTACCTGGTACTGCGCAGCGTGGAGCAGGGCACCGAGGGCCAGGTGGTGCTGTACCGGTCGGACCTGTCCAGCTTCCAGACCTTTGGCGATGAAACCGCGTTCCGCCAGTACCTCGATACACGCCGCGCCCGTATCGGCGCCTTCGTCGCCAACGGCAACATCGACGTGACCCTGGGCGATGACATCGTGCAGGCGGCGCTGCCGGCCCAGCGTGCCGAGGTGCGCGGGCTGGTGCAGTCGTGGGAGGCGCGCTTCGCGCGCTACCAGAGCGGCCAGCGCGGGCCACAGGCCTGGAATCCGGGTGAAAGTTTCCAGCTGGCGTTCGCGCGCGTTGACCAGCCGGAAGGCGCGCGGCAACAGTGGGCCGACGCGCTGATCGCGCATGGCGAGGTGCTGGGGCAGGAGCGGCTGCAGCGCAACCGGCTGCGCTGGAGCCCGCTGGGCATCGCCAACATCGCCGCCGAAACCGCATACGGGCAGCAGCAGGACCGGGTGCTGCAGACGCTGCACAGCCACGCGCGCGCCGACGTGACCGCGACGATGGTCCGCGCGCTGCGCACGGCCGGGTTCGCGGGCCCGCTGGAGGGTTTCGATCCGGACCTGGTCCGGCTGCGCGTGGGCGGGCGCGAAATGGACCTGGTCGACTGGGCCACCCATGGCTGGCAGGGCCAGGGCCTGCGCCGCCCGGCAATGCCGGCCAACCTGCCGGACTGGTCGCCGGATGCCGGTGGCCTGCCGAGCGCGCGCCTGGAACCGGTGGCGTGGCTGGACGACGACACCCTCGATGCGATGAAGCTGGTGGCCTACCGGCGCGACCCGGAGGGCGCCCTGCGCGAAGACGCGGCCATGAGCGGGCAGCTGCACGACGCCTCCCTGCGCCGCGCGATCTGCACCGAGCTGGAGGATTTCGCCGAAAGCAACCGCTTGGCCGATGCCTACATCGACCATCTGAAAGCGCTGCCGCACAGCCCGCAGGGCCCGGTGCTTGCCGCCGCGCTGGGTGACCAGATCCGCGCACGCACCGCCTGGATGATCGAAACCGCCCGGCAGGACGGCGCGCTCAACGAGGCCCGCTACCGCGCGCTGCAGGCCGCGCATGCCCAGTTGGACCCGCAACGCACCCGCCCGTCGTCGCTGCAGGGGGTGACCATCAACGGCCATGCCATTGTCGGGCTGTGGGCCATCCGCAGCAGCGCGGGGCGCCACGTGTTCCTGCCCGACACCGGGCACGGCGACCGCCTGCTGGACGAACGCGCGTTTGCTGCGTGGCTGCGCCGCCCCGAGGCAGAAGGCTACATCCGCGCGCGCGCGCGGATGGACCACCACGAAAGCCTGGCGAAGGCGTTCGAACATACCTCGAGCAGCCACGGCATCCCGTTCGGTTTCACCCAGACCCGCGGACCCAAGGCGGCCGCCGCCGCACTGATCGATGCGCGGATGAGCGACGTGGACCGGATGACGGTGAGCCAGCTGGAGCGACTGGGTGAGAGGCTGAAGATGATCGGGGCGATCAGTGTCGGCGCGGCGTGCTCGATGGCCAGCGGGTTTGCCGGGACTGCATGGTGTGTTGCCGGAACGCTGGGAATGCTGGCCGACAGCATCCAGCGAGGCGTGACGGAATTTGAGAATGGCAACGTCAATGACGGCCTCATCGAACTCGGCGGCGGGCTGTACGACCTGCTGGACATTGCACAGATCGGCGCGATCCCCAGCCTGCTGTACCAGGTGGGCAAGCGTGGCCTGGATACCCTGTCAGAGGCTCGGACTGCAGTGCGCAACATGCGGCTGCAGTTGCGTGGCTTCACCGCCGACGGCCGGGTGAATGAAGGTTTCGCGGTGTCCCGGCAATCGCTGGCCAGCGTCGGTCTGCCGATCCTGAAGCAGACCGGGCCCGATGGCGCCACCGTCTATCGACAGGGCGAACGCACCTTCATCGAGCAGGGTGGGCGCTTCATCGAAGCAGCGCCGGACGAGGACAACGTGCTGCGCCTGCGCATGCCGGATGCGGCCGATGCGATGGGGCCGCCCGTGCAGCACACCGACAACGGCTGGCGGCGCCGGCAGCAGCAACCGGCGCCGCGCCGCGGCACCACCACGGTTTCGCCGTTGGTCACGCGCAAATGGATGAGCAAGCTGCCCGAGGCGAAGAATCTTCCCGCGGAGAAGCTGGACGAACTCGAAGCGATCTTCGGCGTGCTGGAGCTGGGCGGGAAGCCCACTGCCGACGTCATGAACGTGGTCCAGGACTGGGCGATGGCCGAGCGCCTCCAGGAAATCGTGGCCAACCCCGCGACCCTCGGGCGGCCGGGCGAAGGCGCGTTCATCCTGCGTGCCTGGGCCGACAGCCCGCGGCTGGGCAACGGCCGCAGCGTGGAAACGTTCTTCTACGAAATCGGCGACTGGATGCGTGCGGCACGCTTCGGCACCGGCCCGGTGGGACTGCACGTCGAGGTGCCGAACGCGCGGACACTGCCGGATCTGGAGGCCCTCGTCGACGCGGCCGGCCTGGCCGAGGTGGCTGGGAAGCTGGAACTGCCACCGGAAGCGGCGCGCGAGGAGGTGCTGCTGGCCGTCCGCCGCGAGCTGGCCGGGGTCATCGGCGAGAAGCCGGCCCAGAGCCAGCAGACCTGGCAACGCTGGCAGGCGATGCAGCACCGCCTGCCCACGGCTGCCGACAACCTGGTCAAGCACTACCCGGAACTGACCCGCGCAGAAGCGCAGGAACTGGTGGCGTCTGATCCGTTGCTGGCCAAGCAGGCCGAATCGTGGCTCTTCCCGCGGCAGACGGCCGCGCAGGTGGCGGATGTGCTGGCCAACCGCAAGCTGCGTGAGCAGCGCCAGTCAGTGGTTGGCGGCCGGATCCGTTCGCTCTCGGAAGTGCAGGTGCTGCAGCGCCATCTGCAGAACGTGGTGCCCGGCCGCGACTGGAGCACGCGTTCCGATCCGTCAGGCAACGGCATCATGCTGGCCTTTGGTGCCTCCGGCGAGGGCGCACCGGCCGGTCACGTCACCTTTGGCGCGGGCGACACGATTCCCGCGCCGGGCACTGTCAAGGCAACACCCCCCAGCTGGCAGCAGCGCGTTTTCGAGCAGTTGACCGCGGCCGAACGCCAGGCGGTCGGCGACCCGGAACGGCTGCGCAAGGCGGTGATCGACCGCATGAAGCAGAGCCATGGGGCAGCCGAATGCGCGTTGCCGCGTCGCAGCGGCGGGCGCATGGCGCGTGCGGCGGAAGACTGCAGCCCGCTGACGCGGATCTCGCTGGAGCCTGAAGACGTCGAAACGTACGAGGCGCTGGACGAGGGCCTGCTGAAGCTGCACGAGAAGATGGACGCCCGGTACGCAGAGCGCATGGTGATGGAGCGCGAATACAAGGCACTGCTGTTGAAACTGGGCGAACTGAAGAAGCAGAATCTGGCGCTCGAACCCGCCGATGCACGGCGTCTGAGCGAACTTGGAAGGTTCGACTACGGCCTGCTGAAGGGCTTCGACATGATGAACTTCGCCAATTACCAGTTGAGCGGGCTGACGTACAAGGGCAATCCGGTTGACCTTGGCCCGGGGTTCCGGCCGGCCGGCGCGGCCGCCAGCGGCAATCCGCGCGGATGGATGGGCGAGGAGGACTTCGTAAAGCCCAACTACATCCGCCGGGTGCTGTTGCCCGACTCGGTGGCGGACGGAAAGCTCACCCAGACCGGGATGTTCCGCGCCGACTACGCCATGGGCGCCGATCTTTCGCCGATGGGCGGAAAGCTGGCTGCCCCCGGGCAAGCGTCGGTGCAGATCACGCTGGTCGACGACGACCTGCTGGTGAAGGCGCCCGGCACCAAGGGCCGGGCCCGGACTGTTCTACTGCGCGACCTGTCCGACGCCGAGATCGAAGCGCTCGGGGGCAACGACGTCTCCGCCACGATGCGGCAGGTGATGGGCGACGCGCGACTGCTGCCCAGCAATGCACGCTCGCTGGTTGCCGGCGAGAACTATCGGATCTATTCGGCCCGGACCTGCAGCGAAGACAAGATTCTGAACGACCTGTTCGGCAACCTCGGCAGCGCGGTCGCCGAGATTTCGGGGGCCCTGAAGGGAAGCAGCAGTGCGCCGATCCATGGTCTGGCAGGGCGTTTCTACGCGCTTACCGACATGCACCTTTGCGTGACCAGCTGTCTGCGGAGAATGCGGGAGCTGGTGTCCTTCATGCCCGACTTGAAGATCAAAGTGTTCTATCGATTTGACGACAACAAGCACCGCCATGAATGGTGGGCTGAGCAGAAGGTCCAGCGTGTCATCCAGCGCAACCAGCAGGACTGGGAAGCAAAGGGCTATACCGATGCGCAGATGCAGGCCGAGGCGATGGTGCAGCTGAAGGATAAGCAGGTTGCAGAGTGGGTGGATGCCGAGCTGCTTCGCGATCCACCGGTGCAGCCCAAGCCGCGCCTGTGGGACCCGAAGGATGAAGAAGAGGCCTTCTGAGTCATGTTCGCTGGTGCCACCTCCACGGGGGTGGCACCATCCCTGCGTGTGTTTGTGAAGAGTTCGAGATGATCATCAATGGTAGGGGCGTACCCCCGCTCAGGGCGCCCGGCGTTCCTGATGACGCCGCGCCATCACTGGGCGAGAGGCACGAGCAGGCGCTGGCTGGGCGCGAAGGGCCTTTCCTGCACTTTTACGGCGCTGCGATGCCGCTTGTCCGTGACGAGTACCGCAGCCACCTCGCGCACGTGCTGGCCGAGTACCTTGAGCAGGGCTTCCTCGAAGGCGACGACAGCGAAGGGCCCGTGCAGCGGCAACAGGCATCGGCCGATCATGCGGACGGCGTCGTGCAGGGGGCCGTGAACCTGGTGTTGCGCGACGGGGTGCTGGTGTTCGGCTTGCTCGACAACCAGGGCGTGGGCGACTGCTACTTCGCGCGTGCGCCAACGGCCTCGGGGCAGGCTTTCTTCTGCATCTGCATCGAGTCCGGCATGGCCTCGGGCGGCCCCTATGAAATCTTCGTGTCACCTGCCATGGACTGGGAGGAATTCCTGCGCCAGCTGCCACCTGCGTGAATATGGCGTGATGTCCGGCATGGCCGATGGGTGGGATACAGGCTTCGTTTTTGGCCCGATCCCGTTATCCTGTCCGCCATGCAGCTATTGAAATACGCCCTGCCATTCCTGTTCCTGTCGCTGGCCGCCGCCTCGACCGCGCATGCGCGCGGCACCATCGAGAAGGTGGACATCACCGGCCTGGACAAGGGCGACGATGCCGAGATGATCGAGAACATCGAGGTCTCGCTGTCGCTGTACGACACCATCGGCAAGGAGCAGGGCGAGTCGCGGCTGGAATACCTGCTGTCCCAGGCCGAGCGCCAGACCCGGCGCGCGCTGGAGCCGTTCGGCTTCTACAACCCGGTGATCACGGTGGAAAGCCCGCGCGAAGGCGACAACCTGCGCGTGGTGATCCATGTCGACCGTGGCCCGCCGACCCTGGTGCGCCGCGAGAACATCGACATCACCGGCCCGGCGCAGCTGGACCAGTACCTGCAGGAAGACCTGGAGAATTTCCGGCCGCGCAAGGGCCAGCGCTTCGAGCACACGCTCTACGACGCCAGCCGCGTGACCATCACCCGGCGCCTGGCCGAACGTGGCTACTTCGATGCCGATTTCACCCAGCGCCGGGTGGAGATCACCCGCGCCGAGAATGCGGCCGACATCGACCTCACCTGGGACAGCGGCCGCCGCTACAACATGGGCGACATCCGCTTCCACCAGGACTACTTCGTGGAGCGCCTGTTCGACCCGCTGGTGTACTGGGAAAAGGGCAGCTACTTCCACGAAGGCAAGCTGGACCGTCTGCGCGAATCGCTGACCAAGCTCGATTACTTCAGCGTGATCGACATCCAGCCGCAGCCGGACCAGGCCGACGAGAACGGCAACGTGCCGGTGGATGTCACCCTCACCCGCGCCAAGCGCAGCATCTACACCGCCGGTATCAGCTACGGCAGCGAAAGCGGCGCCGGTGTGCGCGGCGGCCTGGAGCGGCGCTTCCTCAACAGCCGCGGCCACAAGATGAACACCCAGCTGGACTATGCGCAGAAGCGCAAGAGCCTGGTCAGCACCTACCGGGTGCCGGCGTTCAAGTGGCTGGATGGCTGGTACGGGCTTACCGCCAGCGTCTATGACGAGCAGACCGACTACATCGACCTGCGCAACTTCAAGCTGATCGGCAGCCGCAGCGGCGAGATCAACGAGAACTGGACCGCGATCGCCTCGGTCAACGCCCTGCGCGAGCGCTGGCGCTATGCCTCGGGCACCGAGTTCACCAACGCGATCTACAACACCTCCACGCTGGTGTACCCGCAGCTGGTGGCCGACTACGTGAACGTGGACGACCGCCTTGCCCCGCGCAAGGGTATCAGTGGCAGCGCCACCCTGCGTGGCGGCATCGAAGGCGCAGGTTCGGATACCAGCTTCGTGCAGGCCAGCGTGATGCTGCGCTGGTTCATTCCGGTCGGCGACGCCGACCGCCTGATCCTGCGCGGCGAAGGTGGCACCACCTGGACCAGCGACCTGGTGGCGATGCCGCCCAGCCTGCGCTTCTTCGCCGGTGGCGACCGCAGCATCCGCGGCTATGCGTTCCGTGAAGTGGGCCCGCGCACGCCTCCGCCGGATAAATTCGCACTGGGCGCCAAGAACCTGGTGACCGCCTCGGCCGAGTACGAGCACTACTTCAAGGGCGGCCCGTGGGGCGGCGCGGTGTTCGTCGATACCGGCAGCGCGTTCGACAACACCATCGACCTGCATACCGGCGTGGGCTTCGGCGTGCGCTGGAAATCGCCGGTGGGCCCGGTGCGCGTGGACATCGCGCATGGCCTGAACCACCCGGATTCGAAGTTCCAGCTGTACCTGAGCGTGGGAGCGGACCTGTGAGCACGCCGACCCCGACCCCGCCAACCCCGCCGCCGCCGCGCGTGCGCTTCTACCGCAAGCGCCGCTTCTGGGCGTGGTCCGGCTTCACCGTGCTGGGCCTGGTGCTGCTGGCACTGCTGCTGGTGTACTGGCTGCTACAGACCGTGGCCGGGCGCGATGTGCTGCTGGCCCAGGTGGTGGCGCGGCTTCCCGCCGGCGCCACGCTGACCTGGAGCAAGGTGGACGGCCCGGTGGCCGGGCCGCTGGTGCTGCACAACCTGGATTTCCGCTACGACGACATCCACTTCACCGCCGAGCGCGCGTACCTGGATCCGGATATCCGCCCGCTGCTGGGCCGCAAGCTGCAGCTGGATGCGCTGCAGATCAAGAACGCCACGTTGAACCTGGCCAAGAGCGATGAACCGTTCGAAATGCCATCGTGGCCCGGTTCGCTGCCGCAGATCGAAATGCCGCTGGCGATCCAGGCCGACACCATCATCATCGATGGCTTCCGCATCACCCAGGCGCAGGAACCGGTGATCGATATCACCAAGCTGCGCGGTGGCCTGGAAATCGCCAACGGCGAATTCCGCGCACGCCAGCTCAAGGTCGACAGCGACCTGGGCGACTTCCGCGTGGACGGCCGTTACGTGCCGCGCAGCGACTATTCCACCGACATCACCATCGGCGCGGTGCTGCCGGCGCCGCGTGGGCGCACCCCGGCGCGGCTGGGACTGGTGGCCCGTGGCGACCTGGACCGCATGGAAATCGCCCTGGCCGGGCATGCGCCCGCGCCACTGCAGGCCAGCCTGATCTTCGATGGCCGCGACGAACCGGTGTGGAAGGCCAGTGCGCGCAGCAAGGAACTGGATCTGGCACTGCTGGTGCCGGGCATGGATGCCAGCACCAGCACGCCCCTGTCGCTGGATTTCCAGGCCACCGGCAAGGGCGGGCAGGCCAACCTGCAGGGCCGCATCCAGCAGGGCGACCTGGCGGTGGAGCTGGCACCGTCCAACGTCGGCCTGGCCGACCAGGTGCTGACCGTCTCGCCACTGGTGGTGAAGGGCTTCGGTGGCCAGGCACGGCTGCAGGGCACCGCCGATTTCCGTGACCGCGAAAACGCCAGCCTGCGCTTCGCGATCGTCGCCAACGACCTGACCTTCGTGCCCGAAGCCGACCCCACCACGCCGGGCGCCGCCAAGCCGGTGCCGGTGACGCTCAACGAAGCGCGCATGGGCCTGGCCGGCACGCTCAAGAACTGGGCGGCGGTCGGCACGGCCTCGGTGGAGCGCGAACAGCAATCGGCCGACCTGACCTTCGATGTGCGCGGCAGCGACACCGCCGCCCGGATCAAGCAGCTGCAGGCCAAGACCCCGGGCGGCGCGCTGGACGTGACCGGCCAGGTGGCGTGGGCACCGCAGCTGGATTGGGACGTGGCCGCCAAGCTGGCCGCGTTCGATCCCGGCTACTTCGTGCCCGGCTGGGACGGCCGCCTGTCCGGCAACGTGGCCTCGAAGGGTCGCCAGCTGCCGCCGCCGGCGGGCAGCCCGGCCGGCACCGCCGGCATCTACGAAGCCACCGTGGACGTGCCCGGCATCAACGGCATGCTGCGCAACCGCCGCGTGGATGCGCAGGGCCGCTTCGCGCTGCGCGGGCAGCAGGGCGAAGGCAACGTGCGCCTGGCGGTGGGCAACAGCCGCCTGACCGCACGCGGCAGCGTCGGCGACCGCCTCGATGTGCAGGCGCAGCTGGAACCGGTGCAGCTGGATGACCTGATGCCCGGCAGCACCGGCACGCTGCGTGGGCAGGTGCAGGTACGCGGGCCGCGCACCGCGCCGGACATCACTGCCGACCTGGTCGGCAGCGGGCTGCGCTATGCCGATTACAGCGCCGAAGCGCTGAGCATCCGTGGCCGCCTGCCGTGGCAGGGCAGCAACGGCACGCTGGCGCTGCAGGGCACCAACGTGCAGGCCGGCATGCTGCTGGACACGATCACCGTGAACGCACGCGGCAGCGTGTCCAACCTGCAGCTGGACGCGCAGGCGAAGAACGAACTGGGTGCGGTGGCGCTGGAGGGCGGGGTACGCCAGCAGGGCAACGCATGGCGGGGCGATATCGCCGCGCTGCGGATCGCACCGATCAAGGGCGATGCGTGGGCACTGCGCGCACCGGCCACGTTCGGCATCCAGGGCAGCACCTTCACCCTGACCGACACCTGCCTGGGCGCGGCCACCGGCGGCGCGCTGTGCGCCAGCGCCAACTGGCCGCGCGATGGCTTGAAGGTGCGTGGCGATGCGTTGCCGCTGGCCCTCGTGCAGCCGTGGCTGCCGCCACAATCCGGGCGCCGCCTGCACCTGCGCGGCGAAATCACCCTGGATGGGCAGATCCGCCCGCGCGGCAATGCCTGGGAGGGCAGCGCGAAGATCGCCTCGCTGGAAGGCGGCATCCGCCTGGGCGACAACGCGCGTGGCGAGCTGGTGCGCTATGACCAGTTCTCGGCCACGCTGGAAATGACCCCGGCGCAGATCAACGCCAAACTCGGTGTCGGCTTCCAGGGCAACGGCTTCGTCGATGCCAAGGTGCAGACCGGCTGGGACGCCAACGCCCCGCTCAACGGCGAGCTGTACCTCAACATGTCGCGGCTGTACTGGATCGAGCTGTTCTCGCCCGACATCGTGCGCCCCACCGGCCTTATCGAAGGCCACGTCAGCCTGCGCGGTACGCGCGGCACGCCGTCGCTGGGTGGCGAAGCCAAGCTGAGCAACTTCAAGGGCGAGTTCCCGGCGCTGGGCCTGACCTTCGACCAGGGCAGCGGCAGCTTCACCGCGCAGCCGGATGGTTCGGCCAAGATCACCGCGCAGGCGAACTCGGGCAAGGGCACGTTGTATGTCGATGGCGGGCTGTCGTGGTTCGGCGATGCGCAGCCGCTGCAGCTGCACATCCACGGCGAGAACGTGCTGCTGTCCAACACGCCGGAACTGCGCATCGTTGCCAACCCCAACCTCGATTTCACCCTGGCCAAGGCCGCCATGCAGCTGCGCGGCACCGTGCACGTGCCCGAGGCCGACCTGGACCTGGAGCGGCTGGATCGCGGTACCTCGGTCTCCGAAGACGTGGTGGTGCTGGACCCGGCCGACCCGGAAGAAGGCCCGAGCCTGCCGCTGGACATGGACCTCACCGTGAGCCTGGGCGACAAGGTGCGCATGGCCGGCTTCGGCCTGAAGGGCGGGCTGGGCGGCAAGATGCAGGTGTGGTCGCGGCCCGGTCGCGAGATGACCGCCAACGGCGCGCTGGAAGTGAGCGGGCGCTACAAGGCCTATGGCCAGGACCTGACCATTACCCGCGGCAACCTCAACTGGAACTTCAACGCGGTGTCCGACCCGCGCATCAACATCCGGGCCGAGCGCCGGGTGGGCGATGTCACGGCGGGTATCGACGTGACCGGCCGCGCGCAGTCGCCACGGGTGGATGTGTGGTCGGACCCGTCGATGTCGCAGTCCGAAGCGCTGGCCTTCCTGGTGCTGGGGCGCAGCCTCACCGGCGCCAGCAGCGACCAGACCCAGCAGGTCAACGCGGCCTCGGCGGCGCTGTCGGCCGGCAGCGGCCTGCTGGCCTCGCAGCTGGGCGCCAAGCTCGGCCTGGACGATGCCGGCGTCAGCCAGTCGCGCGCGCTGGGCGGTTCGGTGATCGGCGTGGGCAAGTTCATCTCGCCCAAGCTGTACGTCGGCTACGGCGTCTCGCTGGTCGGCAGCGGCTCGGTACTCACGCTGAAGTACCTGCTGCGCCGTGGCTTTGACATCGAAATCGAATCCAGCACGGTAGAAAACCGCGGCTCGCTCAACTGGCGAAAAGAAAAGTAGCGCCAGGCCCTGCCTGGCTGCACCGCTGCGCGGTGCATGCCGAATGCGGCAAGGAAATCTTGCCGCTTCATGCTGCGCAGAGCGCACGCAAAGACAGTTCGCCTACCGCGTCACACTTCGCAAAGTGCTTGCACCGCAATGGATGCAGGGTACTCGCAGTCCATTTCCGACGCAGTGTTAGGCACCGCCTACCGGTTCGGCCAAATCAACAGATAAAACCGAATTCCGATATCGTCATCGCGTCCGCATGGTGGGTTGAGGAGTCTGATAGCTCCGGAAATTGGATGTAATGCGTCGGGAGGGTGACCGAATACAACACCCTCGTGGAAATACGTCGCACCGTTTCGTTTCACACGGCTATCAGCCTCCCGACTCCCTCGCCATCCCGGCGAGGGAGACATCCAGGAGAGGCCTACCATGCACGGCATCAAAGATGATTCCCGCGCCGACGCCCGATCCCGCGTCACCTACCACTGGCGCATGCCGCGCACCGTCCTCATCGGTGCGGAGCGCCATGACGACAACGAGCCAAAGCCCGGCGAAATCCTGATCCCATCCCTGCACCTGCGCGGCATGTGGATGACCACCGCCGGCATGGAAACCGGCTCGCGCGTGAGCCTGCACATCGCGCCGGGCTGCCTGTTGCTGCGGATGGTCAACCCGGTAGTACGCGTCGCCTGCCGCCCAGGCTGGTGCCAGGCCGCCCAGGACTCCAACCGCGCCCGCTGGTAGGGTCGCATCCCAATCGACCGCCGATAAGGCAGCTGCGCCCGGTAATGCCATTGCATTGATCGGCAATCCGATGACGATTGTAGAGCCGGGCCCGGCCTGGCTCTCTACTCGTTCCACCACCGCATCGCCCGGGCGCGACGGAGATCCAATGCCCAGAAGACGATGGACGTCACCAATGCAGGGACGAACAGCGCCGTGCCCACCACCATGAAGAACAGTCCGCTGCCATGCTCGGGCGGGCGAGCGTTCCGCCGTGCGTAGTAGCGGAACTGCGCTATTCGGACTACCTGCCACGTGAGCAACCACACCGCGAGGATGTACAGCGGTATCCAGTCGAGGAAGAACCGGTATGTTGACAGGACCAGAACCACCACTATCCCAACCAGCAGTGGCACGCCTGCGATACGCAGATTCTCACGCGCTGATCTCACCGATTCCGGTGCGAGTTGCCAGGCGTAAAGCGCGTGGCGACCAAAACGGCCAAGGACCAGCGCCGGGGGAAGCAGCCAGGCCGTCATTACCAGCAGGCCGGTCCGCAGTGGTGACCCTGTCAGTAGGCTTGCATATCCATCGAACCACATTGCCGGAAAAAGAACACCGACCAGAACAGTGCTCAAGACAGCCGCCCGGAACAACCAGACCTGCAGTTCCAGACGATGCCAAGGCTGCGCCTGGCCACCCCAGAAGTTGGCTTGCCCGCTGTCGATGCCTTTCGGCAGTGGCACCCCCGGTTGGCAGCCGAGCGCCCCCATCAAGGCAACGACCGCCTTGGCCCGATCTGGCCGCAGCGCACTCCACAGGTTGCGCAGACGCGAGCGTGGCGTCTGCAGAGCCTTGAGGCGTGTGGCAATCGCTCCTGCAGAAGGTCGATTCGGCCCGGGCCCGGCGACCAGAATCGCCAATCCATCGTGCTGGGCGGGCAACTGCAACCATGCGCGGTGGGTTCGCTCAGCCAACCACTGCAGCTCGCGCGCATCCACACCGCTGGCGATGTCGTTCCAGCCGAGCAGGTTGTACATCGCCAGTACGTTGCTCTCGCATACAAGCACGTCGTCTTCGCGCAGCGCATGCAGAAACCGGAGTGCAACCGCGTCGCGGGTATCAAATGACCAGTCCTGGCTGTGCGCACGCAACCACGCCGGAAGCTGCGCGGGTACCGCAGTGCTGCCTTCGCGCAGCATGGAGGCGAGGGCATGGCGCGGATCCGGCTGTGGCGGCAGTGCTACGTCGACCGAGCGGATCCGGGGCTGCGCAGCCGCTACAGGTGCAGCAGACTGCGATGCGTCGTTAGCGGCCACCGTCTGCGCAAAGGCCGCGCTCTCGTCGGCGCTTTCCACCTGCGATCGGCGCGCGGCCAGCGCGCGCTGGTAGGCATCATGCAGCGCCTGAAACGCGGCCGCATCTTCATCCGGCCGGATCACCTTCAATGCCTTTGCATAGGCACGCTTGATCGCACGCTCGTCCGACTCAGCGCCAAGGCGCTGCAGCTCGCCAACAACGTCATCCAGGGTTTCAGTCATGGCGCACCGCGTTCGTCCAGCGCAGCACCTTGCGATGGCGGTACAGGTCCATTGCCCAGTAGCCCAGGGCACCAATCCAGGCCGGCACCAGCAGCAGGGTGGGCACCAGCATCAGGAACAACGCGCCTCCGCTGATCTCCAGGGACTTGCCCTGTCGGTAGCGGCTGCGGACCTGTGCCAGTCGCAGTACCTTCCACGCCAGCGGCCAGCCGAGGACGAACATCAGCCCGGCCTTCCACGCCAACAGCGGCCAGCACGCCGCTGCCAGCGCGACCAGCAGCGGAATGGTCAGCAAGCGCAGCCACGGGCGCCGCGTCGTCGCTGTCTCGGGCGCCATCTGATATCGGTACACAGCATCCTGCGCGATGCTGAGCAGTATCCAGACCGGCGGCAACAGCAGGGCGGCCAGCAACCAGAGGCCCGCGGTGGGCGTCAGCTGTGGATGCGCCGGGTCCTTGGTGCGTTCAACAATGTACAGACCCACCATCATCAACCCAACGCCAATGATCGTGGCCCGGATCACCGCCAGAAGTATCGCGGTGCGATGCAGGGGGCTGCCAGCGGAGGCCCAGAAGTTCGCTTGGCCGGCATTGATGCCCACCGGTAAAGGCACGCCTGGGTGGCAACCCAGTGCTGCCAGCAGCGCATGCATCTGGCCCGGAGTACGGGGATGCAGCGCGGCAAGCAGGTTGTCCACGTACGAACGGGATCGCTGCAGCCGGTCAAGCCAGTTGGCGACCTCGCGCTGGGTCATGCGTCGATCGCGCTGCCTGGGCATCAGCGCCGCCAACTCGCCGTGATTGGCCGGCAACTGCAGCCATGCGCCGTGGGCGCGGTTCGACAACCACTGCAGCTCGTGCATGTCTGCACCGCTGGCCACGTCATCCCAGCCGAAGAAACGGTAGATCACGTGCAGGTTGGCACTGCACATCACCACATCGCCTTCGCGCAATGCCGAAATCAGGCGGGCGCTGACCGCATCGCGGGTATCCAGCGACCACTCGCGGGTCTCCGCTTGCAGCCGGGCCGGAAACGCCTCACGCGCGGTTTCCGCGCCGCGGCGCAGCAGCAGCCTGCAGGCATGCTCCGGCGTGGGCTGGGCCGGCAGGTCCAGGTCAACCGGCGACAGTACAGGCGCTTCGGCCTCACTGCGAATCCGTGGCGCTGCGGCGCGTGGCGGTGTCAGTGCGTCCGGGGCGGCCACGGCCACCACCGCGTCGATCTCTCCCCACCGTGCCGCGCCGGGGCGGTCCTGCTCCTGCTGATGCTCCTGCTCCTGCGCTGCGCGGCACCGCGCCAAGGCGTGCTGGTACAGGTCATGCAGGCGTTGAAAGCCGGCCGGGTCTTCGTCTGGCCGGGTCTGCTTGAGCAGACGCGCATAGGCCCGCTTCAGGCCACGCTCGTCGCCGACGGTGGCAAGGTCCAGCAGCTCACCGGCCCCGCTCAAGCCAGTTCATCCAGCGCAGCATTGAACTGGCGGCGGTCCTGTTCGATCAATGCCGGGTCCTGCGACTCAAGCGTGTTGCGGAAGCGTGCAATCCACTCCTGCAGGGTGGGGCGCATATCGACCAGTTCTTCGTAGATGCGTTCGGCACGGGTGATCAGCGCCAGGTTCTGCTGCTGCTCGCGTGGGTGGACCTTGAGCTGCTGCAACCGGGCCAGGCGTTCACGGATCTCGGCGGCATCCAGCAGGCCCGGGTTCTGTTCGATGACCAGTTCGTGCCGTTGCCCGGTGGCTGCCTCGGTCACTTCGACCTGCAGCAGCCCGTTGATGTCATAGGTGAAGCGCACCAGCACGCCCTCGGTGCCCTTGCCGGGGGTGAGCGGCACATTGATCTCGCCCAGCTTGATGTTCTTCTCCACCATCGGGCTTTCACCCTGGTAGATATCCACCAGCAGCTGCTTCTGCCCCTCGTGTAGCGGGAACAGCTGGTCCTCGCGGCTGATGGGCACCACGCTGTTGCGGGGGATGATCGGATGGAAATAGCCGGTCTGCACCTGGTTGCCCACGCGGTGCGCGATCTGGGTGCCCAGGGTGTAGGGGCATACATCGGTCAGCACCACTTCTTCCAGCGACTGCGCACGGTCCTTCAGGCCGGCGGCAACCGTCGCACCCAGCGCAATGGCCTGGTCGGGGTGGATGTGGCGCAGCGGCAGGCGGTTGAACATGCGCGTGACCAGCCGGGCCACCATCGGCATGCGCACCGCACCACCGACCAGCACGATGTCATCCAGGTCGGCGGGCTTGAGCTTGGCATCGCGCATGGCGCGTTCGATCGGCGCACGCATGCGCTGCAGCAGCGGCTCAGACAGTTGTGCGAAGCCGGGTTCGTCCAGCTCCCACTCCAGGTCATGGCTTTCCAGCCGCAACTGCACGCGGGCTTCGCGGGCATCGGTGAGCTCGCGCTTGAACTGCTCCAGGCGCAGGCGCAGCACGGCGGTGTCGTGCGGGGTGAGCCGGCGCGGGTCGATCTTGTGGCGCGCACAGAACGCCTTGACCAGAAGTTCGAGGAAGTCCTCACCACCAAGGAAGTTGTCACCGGCCGTGGCGTGCACTTCCACCACGCCATCGAACAGCTCCAGGATCGACACGTCAAAGGTGCCACCGCCGAGGTCCAGGACCAGCACCCGGCCTTCGCCGGCGCGATCGCGCAGGCCGTAGGCAAGCGCCGCCGCAGTGGGCTCATTGATCAGCCGCTCGACCTTGATTCCCGCCAGTTCCCCGGCGCTGCGCGTGGCCTTGCGTTGGGCGTCGGTGAAATAGGCCGGCACGCTGATCACCGCCTCGGTCACTTTCTCACCCAGCGCCGCCTCGGCGTCGGCCAGCAGCGAGCGCAGGACCAGCGCGGACAGCTCCTCGGCGCGGAAGCGGCGCTCGCCCAGCCGGGTTTCATGCGGCGTGCCCATCAATCGCTTGAAGGTGGCCACGCTCAGCCCCGGCTGGGTCACCAGGCGGTCCTGCGCCGGCTTGCCGACCAGCACGGTGTCACCATCCAGGCTGACCACCGAGGGCGTCAGCAGGTCGCCATGCGCGTTCCGGAACAGTTCCCCGCCCTCGGGCCGGTGCACGCCGATAAGTGAATGCGTCGTGCCCAGATCAATCCCTACGATCATCCCTGCCATCTCCCCCTGAGAAGCGCCGATTCTAGCCAGCCCGGCCCACCCCTGACCATCGGGCGTTGCCCCACCGGCCCCCAGTGGCTAAGGTGCCCGCTCGTTCCGCCGTACCGGATGCACCCATGCCCGCACGCAAGCCCCTCAGCGCCGCCCTGGCCCTTGGCCTCACCCTCGCCGCCGGCGCCCACGCCGACGAAGGCATGTGGATGCCAACCCAGCTGCCGGACCTGGCCAAGCCGCTCAAGGCCGCCGGCTTCAAGGGCAACCCGGCCGACCTGGCCAACGTGACCGCCGCGCCGCTCAGCGCCGTGGTGCGTGCCGGTGGCGGCACCGGCTCGTTCGTGTCCGAAGACGGCCTGCTGCTGACCAACCACCATGTCGCCATGGGCGTGATCCAGTACAACACCACCGCCGAGCACAACCTGATCGACGGCGGCTTCATCGCCCAGGGCCGCACCGATGAGCGCCCGTCCAACCCGGATTTCCGCGTGTTGGTCACCACCGGCTTCGACAAGGTCACCGATGAAGTGCTGCGCGATGCGCGCGGCAAGACCGGGCGCGCCTATTTCGACGCGGTGGACCGCGCCAGCAAGCAGCTGGTGGCCGAATGCGAGCAGGAAGGCAACGTGCGCTGCAGCGTGGCCGACATGTACTACGGCACCGATTTCTACCGCATCCGCCAGCTGGAGCTGAGCGACGTGCGCCTCGTCTACGCGCCGCCGCGCGCGATCGGCAACTACGGCGATGAGATCGACAACTTCATGTGGCCGCGCCACACCGGCGATTTCACCCTGCTGCGCGCCTACGTGGGCAAGGACGGCAAGCCGGCCGCCTACAGCCCGGACAACGTGCCCTACCACCCGCCGGCGCACCTGAAGATGGCCATCGATGGCCCGAAGACCGGTGATTTCGCCATGCTGGCCGGTTACCCGGGCATCACCTACCGCCACCGCACTGCGGCCGAGTTCGCCGGCCAGATCGATGCGGTGCTGCCGCGCCGGGTAGCGGTGTTCCAGCAGATGATCGACACCATCGAGGCCGCTACCGCCAAGGATGCGCAGGCGCGCACCCGCTATGCCGCGCAGCTGCAGTCGTTGAAGAACAACCGCAAGCGCGCCGCCGGTGAGCTGGAAGGCCTGCTGCGCAGCGATGCCAAGACCCAGCGCGCCACCGATGAAGCGGCGATGCTGAAGGCCACCGATGCGGCCTGGCAGCCGGACATCCAGGCGCTGCTGGGCTCGTTGTCGCAGGGCGCGGCGATGGGCGAGCGCGATTTCGTGCTGGAACAGGCCGCCGCGCAGAGCCAGCTGCTGCGTTCGGCGCTGCTGCTGGAGCGCCTGCGCATTGAATCGGCCAAGCCCGATGCCGAGCGCGAAAGCGGCTACCAGCAGCGCGACCAGGCGCTGATCGAAGGCACCCTCAAGCAGGTCCAGCGCCGTTACGCGCCGGCCGTGGAAAAGGCGCTGCTGACCGATCTGCTGACCCGCTACCAGCAGCTGCCCGATGCGCAGCGCGTACCCGAGTTCGACGACGCGTTCGGCCGTACCCCGGCCGCGCTGGCCAAGGCGCTGGACGCGCTGTACACCGGCACCCGGCTGGGTGATGAAGCCGAACGCCTGGGCCGCTTCGCCGCTGCTAAGGAAGGCAAGGCATTGGCGCATGACCCGCTGATCGACCTGGCCGGCCCGCTGGTGGCCGCGCAGCTGCGCCTGGAAGAGCAGCGCAAGGAGCGCGAAGGCGAGCAGCTGCGCCTGCGCCCGGCCTACATGCAGGCGCTGTTCGCGTGGCGGGCAAAGCAGGGCCGGGCGGTGTACCCGGACGCCAACCGCACGCTGCGCATCAGCTACGGCAAGGTGGAAGCACTGTCGCCGCGCGATGCGGTGCATTTCGATCCGGTCACCACCGTGGCCGGCATCGTGGAGAAGAACACCAACGCGTTCCCGTTCGACGCGCCCAAGCCGCTGCTGGCGGCGATCGCCAAGAGTGATTTCGGCAGCACCGCCGATCCGGTGCTGAAGACCCAGACGGTCAACTTCCTGACCAACCTGGACACCACCGGCGGCAACTCCGGTTCGCCGGTGCTCAATGCACGCGGCGAACTGATCGGCCTGAACTTCGACAGCAACTGGGAATCGGTCAGCGCCAGCTGGTGGTTCGACCCGCGCTTCAAGCGCGCGGTGCACGTGGACATGCGCTACCTGCGCTGGCTGCTGGCCAAGGTCTACCCGGCACCGGCACTGCTGAAGGAAATGGGCGTGCCGGCCGAATAAGGCCGGCGGCTCAGAGCCGCTCGCGTGGCATCAGGCCGGACCACTGCAGCACCAGCGGTGCGCGCAGCAGGTCCGGCGCACCGTCGCGGTTATCCAGCGGGTTGGACGGGTCCCAGAGATGCGGCCCGGACGCCGCATCGGGCCGCGTCGGCGGTGGCGCCGCCGCGTTCCACGCGGCCAGCAGCACCACGACAGGCACCGTTGGCGCGGTGTTTGGCCACGGCAGTTCACGGGCGCTGAAGGCCCGCACCTCGGTGGGCTGCAGGCCTTTCCTGGTTGACTCGGCCACCAGCCCTGCCGCGGCGTCGTTGACGGCCAGTTCCCGCCACTGATACGTCTCTGGAAAGCCCAGCAGGCCAAACTCCCGTCGCAGCTCGTACAACAGGTGCGCATGCATGTGGCTCTGCGGGAGCGGCGCAGGGCTGGCCGCATCGGGCGCGCCAAGAGGCGGCGCCCGGTCCACTTCGTCCAGGTAATGAACCATCTGCACGGTCCACGCTTCGCCCACCGTGAAGGGACCTGCCGGCGCGCCGGCCACCGGCGTGACCAGCCGCCGGTAGATCTGCGCCATGACACCGCGGTTGGCCGGGTCGGCAGGCGGCGGGTCATGGGGGAGGGGGGTGATGTTGCGGACCGAATGCAGCAGGTTGCCAAGGGCTTCAACCGTAACCGCCTGCTGTTCCAGCGGAAGCGATCGTTCCAGCCGCTGGCGCAGCATCGGGCTCAGCATGTCGTGGCTGGCGTTGGGTACAGGCATGGCAGACGCTACCGGGAGGGGGGCCTTCACGCTGCCCGCCGCGCCACGCGGCGACAAGCGGCAACCCCGACGCTGTCTGTCGCATGCTCCCCTCCGGGCCGAGGTGATGCTTTCGTAGCATTTGGCGCTCCCGCGCCCCACGGCTAGACTGCAGGCTGATTCGGGGATGCGACATCACGTGACGGCAGCACAGGACGACAGGCACGGCAGCGTGCCGACGACCGCAACGCGGCAACTGGAAGGACTGCATGTCTGGGTGGTTGAAGACGACCCGGAGCTGCTGGCGCTGCTGCTGGACGATCTGGCCTGGCGGGGTGCGACGGTGCGCGGGCTGGGCAGTGCCGAAGCGCTGTACCGCGCGCTGCTGAGCGGCCGCTGCGACATCGTGGTGCTGGATGTCGGCCTGCCCGGTGAGGATGGCTACGCGGTGGCCAGCCACCTGCGGGCATCGGCCTCGATCGGCATCGTGATCCTGACCGGGCGCGGCGACGCCCGCGACATGGCGCGGGGCCTGACCCAGGGCGCAGACCTCTACCTGGTCAAACCGCCGGAGATGGACGTGCTGGCCGCCGGCCTGCTCAGCCTGCGCCGCCGCCTGCCGCTGGCATCGGCCGCGCCGGCGGCGACCAATGACGCTCCACGCTGGCGGGTCTCGGCCGATGGCTGGACCCTGCATGCGCCTTCGGCGGCCACGCTGGAGCTCACGGTCATGGAGCGCGGCGTGCTGCAGCTGCTGTTCGACGCCGCCGGTGCGGCGGTCACCCGCGAAGCGCTGATCGCGCACATCACCGATACCCCGTGGGATTTCGACCCGCACCGCCTGGATGTACTGGTCCACCGCCTGCGCGCCCGCGTGCGCAGCGCCACCGGCGTGGAGCTGCCGCTGCGCGCGCTGCGCGGCCAGGGTTACCTGCTGAGCCTCTGATCCGCCGCCTGGCAGGGCGGTGTGAGCCAGTGTGAGCGTGGGTGAGCCGCCGGCACTGACTTGCCTTCACGTCAACATCACAATTCGCCCCGCCCGGCATGGCCGGCGACGTCTGTCGCCTGCATTCCGGGATTCATCTGACAGGGGACGTCTGGACCGGTTGCGTTGGGTACGCATCGTTTGGCGTTCCCTGTGAACGCTGCAACGACCGGAACAGGGGAAAACACATGTCCAGCCATAGCGATCGCGCAGCTCCCTGCGCGGCGGTGTCGTCGTTCGAGCGCGCAACAGCGCCCTCATGGCGCCTGCGCTGCCTGCGTGGCCTGGCCACCCTGCTGCTGGCCACGCCGCTGACCGCGCTGGCCATCGACCTGCAGATCACCGACTTCTCCGACACCGGCTACGACCCGGTGCCGGCTGGCACCACCGTGATCTACAACGTCAAGGTTGAAAACGGCGCCAACGACACCGCCAGCGGCAGCGTGACCCTGTTCGACCTGCCCGCCGGCACCGCGCTGGGCAGCACCGCGCCCGCAGGCTGCAGCAGCTCGGCCGGCGCCGCCGGTACCACGCGCGTGGTGTGCACCAACCCGGCGTTGAACGCCACCACCGCGCCCTACGAATTCAAGCTGCCGGTCACTACCATCGCCTCGCCGGCCACGATCACCGTGCGCGCCGCGATCGGTTTCGCCAACGCGCTGCCGCCGGCGACCACGCCGATCAACACGCTGCAGAACACCGACCCGTTCTTCGGCAGCGATACCAACGTTGCCAACAACCGCACCAGCCAGAACACCACCATCCAGGCCGCTGCGGACCTGCAGCTGAGCAAGGGCGCCACGCCGGATCCCGTGATTGGCGGCGGTGAAATCACCTATACGCTGACCGTGCGCAACAACGGCCCCAGCGTGACCACGGGCTTCCGCATCACCGACACGCTGCCGCCGAACGTCACCCTGGTCGGCACCCCGGTCGGTGCGGACTGGGCTTTCACCCAGCAGAACGGCACCTACAACGGCACGCTTGCGGTGGGCGCCAGCACCAGCTACCAGTTCCGCGGCAAGGTCAACGTCGGCACCGGCAACATCGTCAATTCGGCGGTGGTCAGCGCTGGCAACGTGCCCGACCCGGTGCCGGACAACAACGCCGCGCAGGTGACCACGGCGGTGACCGCCGGTGCGGACCTGCTGGTGTCAAAGTCGGTATCGCCGGCCCCGGCGGCCGCCGGCTCGGTGGTGACCTACACCCTGACCGCGCGCAACGACGGCCCCAGCGCCGCCACCAGCGTGGGGCTGCGCGACGCGCTGCCGGAAGGCTTCGTCATCAACGGTGTGTCCGGGCCCAACGGCTGGGCGTGCACCGTCAACACCGACCGCACCGTCGTCAGCTGCAACGCGGCCAGCGTTGCGGCGGGCGCGCAGGCGCAGATCGCCATCCAGGCGCAGGTGCCGTCCACCGGCACCAACAGCAGCGGCACGGTCACCAACACGGCCGAGATCAGCGCCGCCACGCCGGATCCGGTGTTGACCAACAACACCGGCAGCGTCGGCCTGACCGTCATTCCCGACGGCGCCGACCTGCGCATGAGCAAGACCAAGACGCCGGCGCTGGTGCCGGTGTGGAACAGCACCGGGCTGCGCACCGACAGCGTGATGACCTCTACGCTGCGCGCGCAGAACCTGGGGCCGCGCACCGTCACAGGCAACCTGCAGCTGGTTGATGCGCTGGCCGTAGGCGAAGAGTGGGTGGACGCCAGTGGCCAGCCGTATGCACCGGGCGCAGCGGTCACCGTGGGCGGTTTCAGCTGCATCGCGGACCGTGCATGGAACGGTACCACCGGCCAGGTGGTCACCTGTACCCAGAGCGCCGGTTACCCGGTTGCGGTCAACGGTAACTCCGCCGCGTTGACCCTGTACACGCTGGCGCGCCTGCAGGGCACGCTGACCAACACCGCGTGCACCGGCGGCAGCGGCGGTTCGGCCGAGCCGACCACGGGCGGTGGCATCAACCTGGACCCGAACACCACCAACGACTGCACCGGCGCAGGCAGCCGCGCCACCGATGCGCGTGCGGACCTGTCGATCACCAAGCGCACCAACACGCCCGGCGATGCCGACAACATCATCCGCGAAGCCGATGGCGGCGTGACCTACACCCTGCAGGTCACCAACGGCGGTGCGACCACCACCGGCGTGGTGGTCAACGACCCGATCCCGGGCTTCGTCACCGGGGTCACCACCGTCACCAAGAACACCGTGCCGGTCGGCTGGACCTGCGACCCGGTCGGCAGCAGCTACATCTGCCGCTCCGGCGCCACGGCGCTGGCCGCCGGTGCCACCGCGACCATCGTGTTCACCGTCAATCGTGGGTTGTTCGACAGCCAGAGCCAGGGCGCAGGCAGCTGCGGCGGCGTGGCGATGCCGGCCGGCCGCTTCTGCAACACCGCAGGCGTGAGCATCGATCCGACCGTGAGTGGCTCGATCGGTGAAGCCAACCCCGGCAACAACAGCGCCTCGGACTGGGTGCAGATCGACCCGGTGGCCAACATGGCCACCACCGCCAAGGACATCACCTCGGGCAGCCCGGGCCGCGCCGGCGTCAACACCACCTACCGCATCACCTACCAGAACCGTGGCCCGTCCACCGCCCGTGGCGTGGTGTACAGCGATACGTTCACCCTGCCGGCCAACGATGCCGGCTTCGTACTGGTCTCGGCGGTGCGCACCGGCGGCGGCAACACCGCGTGCAACGTGACCGCCTTCGATGCGGCGATCAGCTCGGCGTCCGCGCCGGGCGGTGTGTCGTGGTTCAACACCGGCGGCACACCGGCCACGCTGCGGCTGACCTGCGCGCCGCTGGACATGGCCAACAACTCCACCCAGACGATGACGGTGGTGATCCGCCCGAACGTCAACAGCGGCAACACCGGCCGCCGCTTCACCAACGATGGCTCGTTCTATTTCGACCCGGCCAACACCGGCACCCCGGTGCCGGCCAGCGGCGTCGATGGCAACGGGCGCAGCTACAACTACAACAGCCGCACCGACGATGACCTGCGCTCGGCGGCGCTGGATTTCAGCGCCGGCGAAGTGGACCTGATCGTCAACAAGATCGACCAGAACTTCGTGGGCGGCGTGGATCCGCTGGGCTTTGATTCGCGCGTGGGCCAGGAAGCCAACAACTACATCCTGTACCAGGTGAGCGTGCGCAACGATGGCCCGTCGCTGGCCACCCGCACCCTGATCGAAGACACCATCACCCCGGCCAGCGGCGCCAATGTCGCCTTCGTCGGCAGCCGCATCGGCACCAGCACCACCCCGCAGGGCGCGCTGGAAGCGCCGGGCGTGCGCTGCACCGTGGCACCGGGCAGCAGCAACCCGACCACGGCCGCGCAGACCCTGTCGTGCAGCATGCCCAGCGTGGGCGTGTCCACCACCGAACAGGGCGTGATTGCCGCCAACCAGACCAGCTACCTGTACCTGGTCTATCAGTACCTGACCACACCGCCGGCCACCGGCGCGACCCTGTTCAACGCAGTGACCGCGCGTTCGGCCGAAACCGAGCGTGACACCAGCAACAACAGTGCCGTGCAGGAAACCAGCATCCGCATCCGCGCGGACCTGGCGATGAGCAAGGCCAGCGTGGTGCTGGCGCCCAACGCCGACCCGACCCAACCGCTGCCCGCCGCAGCCACCACGATCAGCCTGCGCCAGCCGTTCTGGTACGTGCTGGACGTGGTCAACAACGGCCCCGGCCACAGCCTGTCGCGCGACCGCACTGGCGACAACCCGGTGCGCGGTGATGGCGTGGTGGTCACCGATACGTTGCCGGCAGGGCTGGAAGTGATCGGCGGCGCCGAAGCCACCACCTGGCAGAAGGTCGGCACCACCGCCGATGCCGGCGTGGTCAGCAACGGCAGCGGCACCTGCACGTTGAACGGCCGCGACCTCACCTGCCGCATGGGCGACCTGGCACTGGACGGCCGCACCCGCGTGCTGGTGCCCGCGCGCTGGACCACGCTGCCGGCCAATGGCGCCGGCATCAACACCGCGCGCGCCACCAGCGACCAGGTCGACCCGAACTCGGGCAACAACGAAAGCACCAGCAACCACACCGTGGTGCGTTCGTCGCTGGCCGGCGTGGTGTTCCAGGACCGCGAGCGCAGCGGTGCCGACGGCGGCACGCCGCAGGCCGGCGAACCGACCATTTCCGGTATCGAGGTCCGCCTCAGCGGCACCGACGCCTATGGCAACGCGGTGGCGCATACCGCCACCACCGACGGCAACGGTGCGTACCGCTTCGACAACCTCGCACCTGCGGGAACGGGTGGCTACACGCTGACCCAGGTCCAGCCGGCGGCGTACGTCAACGGCCCGGTGGCACCGCCCGCAACGGGCTCACTGGCCCCGTCGGCCGGCGGTACCTTCGCCCTGGTCGACCCGGCCATCAGTGCCAACTCGGTCTACACCACCATCGCGCTCGGCGCGGGTGTGGATGCGCTGCGCTACAACTTCCCGGAAGTGCGGCGTCCGTCGCTGTCCGGCTTCGTCTACGTCGACAGCAACTACAGCAACACCCGCAACACCGGCGATGCGCCGATTGCCAACGCTACGGTCGAGCTGCTGGATGCGGCCGGCACCGTGGTGGCCAGCACCACCACCGCCGCCGATGGCAGTTACGCGTTCAACGCACTGGACCCGCTGGCGCTGTACACGCTGCGCGAAGTGCTGCCCACCGGCAGCTACCGCAACCGCCCGAGCGCGATCAACCCGGGCCAGGTCGGCACCGCCGCCTGCGTGGGCTGCACCGTGGCCACCGGCGCGGCCGGCGACGCCGCAACCACTGACCGGATCGGCAACATCGATCTGTCGCGTGGCGATGACGCCACCGAATTCAACTTCGGCGAAGACGCCATCACCGCCATCTCCGGGCATGTCTACCTGGACCGCAACGGCAATGGCGACTTCGATGCCGGCGATGCCGGTACCCGCAACTCGCAGGCCAACGGTGGCCTGCAGGGCGTCACGATCACCCTGACCGGCGCAGGCGCCGACGGCGTGTTCGGCAATGCCGACGACCTGCCGCCGGTCGTGGTACAGACCGACGCGCAGGGTCGCTACGACTTCGACAACCTCGTGGTCGGGCAGAACTACCGCATCACCGAAACCCAGCCGCAGGGCTATGCCAATGCGGCCGAGAATGCCAGCAACGCCATCACCCTCAACGCGCTGGCACTGACCGGTTCCAGCGGCAACGACTTTGGCGAAGCGCTGGGTTCGCTCAGCGGCGAGGTCTATGAAGACTTCTCCAACGTGGCCGCCAACAACAACAACGGCCGCCACGACACCGGCGAGAATCCGATCGCCAACGCCAGCGTGACCCTGTCCGGTACCGACGTGCTCGGCAACCCGGTGGCATTCACCGCCACCACCGATGGCACCGGCAGCTACCGCTTCAGCGACCTGCTGCCGCCGCAGGCCGGCACCGGCTACACGCTTACCGAAACCCAGCCGGCCGGCTACCTGGACGGCAAGCACACCGCGGGCAACGCCACCACGCCGGGCAGCACCGCCGTGGCCAATGTGATCTCCGGCATTGCCATCAGCGCCGGCCAGGACGCCACCGGCTACCTGTTCGGCGAGCTGGCCAACGCGCCGATCAGCGGCACCGTGTACCTGGACCGCAACGACGATGGCGACCACAACGTCGGCGACGTCGGCATCCCCGGGGTGTCCATCACCATCGTGGGCGCCGGCAATGACGGCATCTTCGGCACGCCCGACGACACCAGCGTGAGCCTGGTCACCAACGCCGATGGCCAGTACAGCTACCCCGGCGCGATCGCCGGCCAGGACTACCGCATCACCGAGACCCAGCCGACCGGGCTGGGCGAAGGCCGCGAGCAGCCGGGCAACGTGATCACGCTCAGCAACCTGCCGGTCGCCGGTGCCAGCGGCAATGACTTCGGCGAACGCGCCGCGTCGCTGTCCGGCGCGGTGTTCCTGGACCGCAACAACAACGGTGTGCAGGACGCCGGTGAACCCGGGCTGCCCGGCGTGCAGCTGCAGCTGCCAGCCGGCAGCGTGGATGCGCTGGGCAACGCGGTGGCCGCTGCGGTCACCGATGCCGATGGCCGGTATCGCTTCGAGCATCTGCTGGCGGGCACCTACACGGTGACCGAGCAGGCCGCGCAGCCGACCTTCAATGGTGGCCCGACCCTCAACGGCATCACCCGCGCGGGCACCGTCGACGGCGCCGCTGCGGGCGTGGCCACGCCCGTTGCCACCGTGCCCAGCGCGATCAGCACGATCGTGCTGCCGGCCGGCAAGGCGTCGATCGAGCAGAACTTCGCTGAAGTGCTGCCGGTGGCGATCTCCGGCACCGTGTTCTTCGACGTCGACAACGACGGCCTGCGCAATGGCGCGGCGGAAACTGGCATCGAGGCGGTGACCGTGCTGGTCACCGGCACCGACGATACCGGCGCCAGCGTCAGCCTCAGCGTGCAGACCGATGCCGATGGCCGCTTCGCGTTCGAGAACCTGCGCCCGGGCACCTACACCCTGACCGAGCCGCAGCAGCCGGCCGGTACCAGCAACGGCATCACCACCGCCGGCACCGTGGGTGGCACCCCGCGTGGCACCGCCACGCCGATCACCACCGTGCCCAGCCGGATCAGCACCATCGACCTGACCACCCCGGGCAGCGCGTCGGTGGACAACCTGTTCGGCGAGATTCCGCTCAACAGCGGCATCAGCGGCAAGGTCTGGACCGACCGCAACAATGATGGCGTGGTGGATCCGGGCGAAACCGGCCTGGCCAACGTGCGCATCACCCTGACCGGCACCGACCTGGCCGGCAACCCGATCAGCCGGGACACCGTGACTGATGCCGACGGCAGCTACAGCTTCGCCGAACTGCCGCCGGGCACTTACGTGGTGACCGAACCGGAGCAGCCCGCCGGCACCCGCGATGGCCGCACCGTGGCCGGCAGCACCGGTGGCAGCGTGACCGCGCCGGGCACCGCGCCTTCGCAGATCAACGCGGTGGTGCTGGGCGTGAACCAGCAATCGACCAACAACAACTTCGGCGAGATTCCGACGGCGAGCATTGCCGGCCGCGTCTACAACGACAGCAACGACAACGGCACCGTCGACAGCGGCGAAGGCGGCATTGCCGGGGTCAGCGTGGTGCTGACCGGCACCGACGACCTTGGCCAGCCGGTCTCGCTCACGCTGAGCACCGACGCCGAAGGCCGTTACCGCTTCGAGGGTCTGCGCCCGGGCACCTACACCGTGACCGAGCCGACCCAGCCGCCGCAGACGCTCAACGGCATCACCAGCACCGGTACCGTCAACGCCGCCCCCGTCGGTGTGGCCAGCGACCGTGCCAGCGTGCCGTCGGCGATCAGCCAGATCGTGCTGCCGCTGGGCGTGGATGCGCTGGACTACAACTTCGGTGAGATCGGTGATTCGCCCGACATGATGGTCAGCAAGGCGTCTACCAGCACCCGCTTCACCGTCAACAACCTGGCCGGCTACACCATCCAGGTGCGCAACGCCGGGCAGCAGCCGAGCCGTGGCGAATACGTGGTGCACGACCGCCTGCCGGCGGGCCTGAGCCTGGACAGCCAGCCGGTGGGGACCGGCTGGACCTGTACCGGCGAACCCGGCGCGGTGCGTTTCAGCTGCAGCAGCCAGCGCGTGCTGGCGGCCGGTGCGGTATCGCCGGACAGCATCGCCGTGGTGGTGCGCGTGGCGGCAGCGGCGGCCGAAGCCGGCACGGTCAACAATGCCGTGCTGGTCGAAGGCGGCGGCGAGAACCCGTTCCGCGCCCCGACCCCGACCGAACGTGCCGCGTTCGAGGGCGAAGTGGGCAACCTGCCGGCGTGCGTGGACGGCATCACCCACAACGCCTGCCGCGTGCCCAACAGCGTGCAGCTGGCCGCCTCGGTCGGCGGCACCGTCTGGTTCGACGTGGGCAGTGACGACCAGCTGCTGGATGGCGGCGACCGCCGCCTGCCGTCGTGGATCGTGGAACTGGTGGACCCGGCCAACGGCCAGGTGCTGAAGACCACCGTGACCGCGGCCGACGGCAGCTACCGCTTCGGTGACGTGGTGCCGGGCGTGAAGTGGAACATCCGCTTCCGCGACCCGCGCTCGACCGTGCTGTGGCCGTTCCCGGTCACCCGCGAAACCGCCGGTGGGGTGCAGGAAGCCTGCGACGCCGATGCAGCGATCGCGCGTGGTGGGGTCAGCGCCTGCCGCACCACCGACAACGGCACCAGCCAGCTGGAAGTGGTGCTGCGCGCCGGCGAGCACCTGCCGCAGCAGAGCCTGCCGGTGGACCCGTCGGGCGTGGTGTATGACGCCACCACCCGCGACCCGGTACCGGGTTCGGTGGTGAGCCTGGCGCCGGTCGGCCTGTGCAGTGGGTATGACCCGCGTACCGGCGTGCTCAACGCCGCCGGTGGCGGTTACCGCATCGAGGGCAACACCATCGCGATGACGGTGGGCAGCGAAGGCTTCTACCAGTTCGCGTTCGCGCCGACCGCGCCGGCCCGCTGCGAATTCCAGCTGACCGTCACCCCGCCGGGTGGCTACACCTTCGTGTCGACGATGATCCCGCCGCAGGCCGGTGCGTTGTCGCCGGCGGGCAGCGCCGGTGCCAACCACGTGGTGCAGCCCAATACCCAGGCACCGACCGGTGCGGTGGGCACGGCCACCCAGTACTACCTCACGCTGTTTGCCGGTTCGGCCACGGCGGCGATCGTGCACAACCACCTGCCGCTGGATACCGCGGTGGCCACGGGCCTGGCGATCACCAAGACCGGTGACCGCCAGACCGCCGAGATCGGCGACACCGTGCAGTACACCATCACCGTGCGGCAGACCGCCGGCAGTGCGCTGGCCGCGCTGAACGTCATCGACCGCCTGCCGCGTGGCTTCACCTACATCGACGGCACCGCGCGTGCCGACGGCCGTGCGGTGGCCGACCCGGCCGGCAAGCCGGGCCCGCTGCTGGGCTTCGCACTGGGGCCGATCAACGTCGGCAGCCAGATCGTGCTGACCTATCGGGTCCGCGTGGGCGTGGGCGCGCAGCAGGGCGATGGCATCAACCGGGCGCAGGCCCATGGCTGCTCCATCAATGGCGGCTGCATCGACCCGGTGGCGGTCACCCCGCTGCCCGGTTCGCTGGCTTCCAACCGTGCCGAGTACCGCGTGCGCGTCACCGGGGGTGTGTTCACCGAACAGGCCTGCGTGCTCGGCAAGGTGTTCATGGACTGCAACAACAACCACCTGCAGGACCGCGAAGAGCTGGGCATACCGGGCGTGCGCCTGTACTTCTCCGACGGCACCTGGGTGATCAGCGATTCGGAAGGCAAGTACAGCTTCTGCGGCCTGCCGCCGCAGAGCCACACGCTGAAGGTGGATCCCAGCACGCTGCCGGTCGGCGCGCGCCTGACCACCAGCAGCAACCGCAACCTGGGCGACGCCGACAGCCTGTTGCTCGACCTGAAGAACGGCGAGCTGCACCGCGCCGACTTCATCGAAGGCAGCTGTGCCAACCCGGTGCTGGAGCAGGTCAAGGCCCGCCGCACCCAGGGTGAGGTGCAGGCGCCGGAAACCGAACCGGGCCAGGCGCCGCTGCGCTTCGAGAGCAAACCCGCACGGGCGCCGCAGCAGGCGACCGACACGGCCAACCAGAGACCGATCGTGCATCCCAGAGCCACACCGCCCGCCGCCGCTGCCACGGAGGGCCAGCCATGAGCCGTGCTTCCGTAGTGCGCCAGCTGCCGCGCCTGAGCCTGTTGGCCTGTGCGCTGGCCACCCTGCCGGCCATGGCCCAGAGCGTGGGCACGCCGGGCCGCTTCACCCCGGTGCTGGGCGACGCCAGCACGCTGTACCCGCGCAGCCCGGCCAGCGTGGACGCTGCGCCGGTGTCGGTGCGCGCGGCCACGGGCACGCTGGACCGCATCGTGGTGGAACTGGACCGCGATGGCGTGCCGGCCGATGGCCAGAGCCCGGTGCATGTGCGCGTGCAGCTGCTCGACCCCAGCGGCCTGCCGCTGGCCGGCACCACCTACGCAACGATTGAAAACAGCGGTGGCCGGATCCGCCTGCCGGGTTCGCGTACCGATGAGTTCGGGCCGGGTGCGCTGGATGCCGACAAGGTCACCCCCGGCGTGCAGCTGCAGGTGGTCGACGGCGTGGCCGAGTTCGACCTGGTCGCGCCGCATGAGCCGCAGGATGTGCTGCTGCGCATCACAGCAGGTGCCGAAACCGCGCAGGGCAGCATTGGTTTCGTGCCGGAAATGCGCGAGATGATCGCCACCGGCCTGATCGAAGGCGTGGTCAACTTCCGTCGCAAGGGCAACGGCGGGCTGGTTTCGCCGGTGGAACACAACGACGCGTTCGACCGCGACATCCGCCGCTGGGAGCGCCAGTTCAACAACGGCAAGGCCAACGCCGCCGCGCGCACCGCGTTCTTCGTCAAGGGCCGCATCAAGGGCGATGCGCTGCTGACGGCGGCTTACGATTCGGACAAGGACACCCGCGGCCGCCTGCTGCGCGACATCCAGCCCGAGGAGTTCTACCCGGTCTATGGCGATTCGTCCCTGCGCGGCTTCGACGCGCGCTCGGCCGAACGCCTGTACGTGCGCATCGACAACCAGCGCAGCTACCTGCTGTACGGTGACTTCCAGACCGGTGACGGGCTGGCCACGGCCACCGGCATCGGCGGCAGCGGCCCCATCCCGCAGCGCAGCCTGGGCACCTACAACCGCACCGCTACCGGGCTGGGCTGGCATTTCGAAAGCGAGCGCGTGCGCAGCAATGTGTTCGCCATCGAAGACTCCCTGCGCCAGGTGATCGAAGAATTCCGCAGCCAGGGCAGTGGCCCGTATGCGCTGCGCAACAATGCGGTACTGGAAGGCAGCGAGCGCGTGGAAGTCATCTCGCGCGACCGCAACCAACCGACCCGCATCGTGTCGGTGCGGCCGCTGGCGCGGCTGGTGGACTACAGCTTCGAGCCCTTCTCCGGGCGCATCCTGCTCAACCAGTTCCTGCCGGCGTTCGACAGCGACCTCAACCCGGTCTCGCTGCGCATCACCTATGAACTGGACCAGGACACCGAAAAGTTCTGGGTGGTCGGCGCCGACGCGCAGGTAAAGCTCAACAACCGCCTGGAAGTGGGCGCGGCGGCGGTGGACGACCGCAACCCGTATGCGGAGTTCCGCATGGGCAGCGCCAACGCCAGCTACCGGTTCGGCGACAACACCCTGCTGGTGGCCGAGTTCGCGCGCACCCAGAGCGAGGTCAACACCAACAGCATCAACCAGATCACCTCGCAGGGGTTGAAGGATGTCACCGGCGAGGTGGAAGGCGATGCCTGGCGCGTGGAGTTCGCGCACCAGACCGAAAAGCTGGAAGCGCGGCTGTTCGCCGCCCGCACCGACCCGGCGTTCAACAACCCGGCCGCGCCGCTGTACGGCGGCCGCGGGGAGTACAACGCGCGCGTGGCCTACCAGCTTGGGCCGCGCCTGGAGCTGTACGTGGAAGGGCTGCGCAGTGAAGACCGCAACCCGGAGGGTGGCAAGCGCGATGCCGGCGGCGCCGGCGTGCGCATTGGCGCCACCGAGCGGCTGACCGTGGACCTTGGCGTGCGCAGCATCCGCGAGACCATCGGCGTGACGTCGCCGTGGTCATCCGGGGTGCCGTTCGGCAATGCCGGCGGGCTGACCGGCGGCTTCGCCACCGGTGCCGGTGGCGGCGCGCTCGGCTACGGCCAGCAGGCGCTGGACCCGGCCACCGGGCTGATGGTGATCAACGGCAGCAGCACCGGCAGCCCGATCACCAGCGACCTGCCGGTGGGCACCGAGCTGGAATCGGACAGCGCCCGCTTCGGCCTGGGCTACCGCCTGAGCGACAAGCTCAGCAGTGGTGCCGAGATCGAGCACAGCGTGAGCGGCGAAGAACGTCGCCGGCTGGCCGCCGGCCTGGATTACCAGGTGTTCGAACGCAGCCGCCTGTATGGCCGCTACGAAAAGCAGACCGGCCTGACCAGCGCCTACGGCATCACCACCACCGACCGCGAGGCCGATGCGCTGGTGTTCGGTATCGACAGCAGCTACCTGCGCGATACCCAGACCTTCAGCGAGTACCGCCTGCGCGATGCGATCAGTGGCCGCGATGTGCAGGCCGCTTCGGGTATCCGCAACAACTGGGACATCGCCGAGGGCCTGCGCCTGTCCAGCTCGGCCGAGCACGTGAAGGTGATCGACGGCAGCACCGGCGACAGCACGGGCCTGGCGCTGGCGCTGGACTACGGCGCCAACCCGCTGTGGCGCAGCGCGATCCGCGCCGAGCACCGCATCTCCGAGGACGTGCCGGACACCGACAGCAACGAGGCGTTCAACACCACGCTGCTGCAGTTCATGCTGGCCCGCAAGCTCAGCCGCGACTGGACGTTGCTGGCCCGCAACTACCTGCTGAGCACGCGCTATGACGCACGCGGCGATGTGCTGCAGGACCGCTTCCAGCTGGGCGTGGCCTACCGCGATACCGACCGCAACCGCATCAATGCGCTGGCCCGCTACGAGTACAAGCTCGAGCGCGACGAAAGCGGGCTGACCCTGGTGGATGGCAGCACGGTGGATGGCAGCAGCCAGGATGTGCGCACCCGCGCGCACATCGTCTCGGCGCACGCCGATTGGCACCCGTCGCGGCCGTGGTGGTTCACCGGGCGCGTGGCCGGCAAGTGGCAGCAGGACCAGTTCGCCTACGCCGATGGTGGCCGGGTCAACAGTGACTTCCGCGCCACGCTGCTGTCTGGCCGCGTGGTGTACGACATCACCGAGAACTGGGACATCGGCGTGCTCGGCTCCACGTTCCGTGGCCAGAGCGGCGCCAACCAGTACGCCTACGGCATGGAAGTCGGCCGCCTGCTGCGGCAGAACCTGTGGCTGTCGGCCGGCTACAACTGGACCGGCTTTGCCGGCGACCGCGACCTGAACGGCTACGAGTACACCCAGCAGGGCGTGTTCGTGCGCCTGCGCTTCAAGTTCGACGAAGACCTTTTCCGGCCGGACCCCGTCCGCTACCGCGACCCGGCACGCTGAGGATGCCCTGATGAACAACGCCAACACGACCTTCCGTTTCGCGCGCCCGCTGCTGGGCGCGGCGATCCTTGCCGCCCTTGCCAGTGCCGCACATGCGCAGACGGCGCAGCTGCTGCCGCAGCAGCAGCGCATCACCGACGAGGCGATCCATGCCGACCATGCCACGTATGAGGCCACCCAGGGCCGCATCCAGGCGCTGAACGACGGCGGCCGCCCGATCCGCGATTACCACCTGTCCAAGGCACAGTGCTGGCTGGACGTGTCGTTCCACGAATACAGCCGCAACGACCGCAGCGATTTCCCGCAGGCCGCATTGGGCGAATCGGAGCGGTTGATCATCGGCATGGAGCAGGGCGCGAGTCCGCTGCCAACCGATACGCCGCTGGTGAACAATGCGAAGTACCTGCGCGATGACCTGTGGCAGCGCCTGCGCGTGCTGCACGGCGCGCCGGGCTTTGCCTGCGCCGCGCAGCAGGTGGCCTGCGGCGAGGTCGAGCTGGTGCACGCCGGCAACGAGTTCAACCAGCAGCAGTGGCGGCATTCCAAGCCGTACATCCAGATCGCCGAGGAGCTGGTGAACGACGCCGAGGCGCTGGCCCGCCAGTGCGACGTGGCACCGGCAGTGGTGGCAGCGCCGGGTCCGCTGGTGGCCAACGTGCTGTTCGAGTTCGACCGCGACGGTTACCGCGATATCCGCACCTATTCGCTGGAAAGCATCGACCGCGCGCTGGGCAGCATTGCCAGCGAGAAGCTGCAGCTGAAGGAGGTGGTGCTGGTCGGCCATGCCGACCGCCTGCAGGGACGTGGCTTCGATGCCAACCAGGCGCTGTCCGAGCGGCGCGCGCGCACGGTGCGCGAACTGTTGATCGGACGCGGGCTGGACCCGGCGACGATCCGCTACGAATACCGCGGCGACACCCAGCAGGTGCAGCAGTGCGATGGCGTGCGTCCGCGCGCGGCGCTGCTGGAATGCCTGCTGCCGAACCGCCGGGTGGAAGTGCGGTTCGACGTCACGCGTTGACGAGGCGCCGGCGGTAGAGCCACGCCCTGCGCGGCTGCGCAGTCAAGGCGCCCAATGGATCGCCCGGCTGCCACTGAGGGTCACCCAGCCGGCGGCCAGCGCTTCTTCAGGATTGCCCAGCACCGCATGCAGATGCGGTGCCTGCGCTCCACGTTCACCCCACAGCCCAGCCCACGCATTGCGCCCGCTCTGCCGCGCACCCTGCAACGCACGGTCGGCCGCGCGCAGGCTGTCATCCAGCACCGCCGGCGTATCGGCGAACAGCGGCAACGGCGCCACGCCCACGCTGGCGGTGAGGGTCAGGTGCTGGCCGGGCTCGATATCCACCACCAGCCGTTCGATCGCCAACCGAAGATGGCCGGCCAGGGCCTGCGCCGCTTCCGCGCTGGTGTCATGGCGGGCCACCAGGAACGCCGCGCCGCCCCAGCGCGCCAGCAGGTCGTGGCGGTCGCAGGCCCCGCGCAGGCAGTCGGCCACGCTGCGCAGCACGCTGTCGCCGGCCGCCTGCCCGTGGCGCTCGTTCAATGCCTTGAAGTCATCCAGTTCCAGCAGCAGCAATGCGCTGCGTTCCGACGCACCGCCGCGCGCGGCGCGTTCCTCCAGCCGCCGTTCGGCCTCGCGCCGGTTGAGCAGCCCGGTCACGCTGTCGGTGCGGCTGAGCAGGGTGAGCTGGCGGCGCTGGTGGCGCAGCCGCAGCACCACCACCGTGGCGACCACCCACACCGCCAGCAGTGCGACCACGGCGGTGTTGCGCAGCACCCGCACGCGGCCCAGGTCCTGCTCCGCATTGACCTGCGCCGGGGCGATGCTGCGCTCGGCCGACGCCTGCAGCCGGGCCAGCTGGTCCAGGGTTTCGCCCTTGCTGCGGGCCTGGTCCAGCGCACGTCCCTGGCGCACGTACTGCAGCGCCTGTTCGCGGTGGCCGAGCAGGGTGTGGATGTCGCCCAGCAGGTCCAGCCCGTTGCGGATTTCCTCGACGAACCGCCCGCGTTCGGCCAGGCCCTGCGCCTGCGTGGCCAGCGGCAAGGCGGCGTCGGGCTGGCGGCGGTCCAGCGCCAGCCGCGCCAGGCGCTGCAGGGTGACCACCTGGCCCTGCGGATCCTGCGCGGCCTGCCACGCCAGCACGCCGCGCAGGCCGGTTTCGGCGGTATCCAGCTGCCCGCCGAGGCGGCGGAGCTCGGCGCGGTGGCTGGCGATGCGGTTCAGGAACAGCTCCTGTCCGCTCAGCCGCGTGCCGATCGCTTCGGCCCGCTTGAACGCGGCCATGGCCTCGTCATGCCGCTGCAGCATCAGCAGCGCATAGCCGTAGTTGTAGTACAGGATCAGGTCGCCCGGGTTCGGCGGCCGGTGCAGGTGTTCGCTGAGCGCGGTGGCTTTTCGCAGGTAGGTCAGCGCGCCTTCGGCGTCGCCCATCGCATCGCCACGGATCATCGCGATCTGCATCAATGCGCCGATTTGGCCCTGCACGTCGCGCTGGCGCACCGCATCGTCCAGCAGGGTGCTGGTCAGGGTAAGCGCGCGTGCGCGGTCGCCGCGCGACAGCAGCAGGTGCGCGGCCATGGTGCGGGCGCGCTGGATATCATCGTTGCTGGCGTCGTCGCGTGCCGCTGCCGCCAGCAGGCGGTCGGGCAGGTCGGTGGTCTGGTCCAGCTGCCCCAGCGCCCGCAGGGCCACGCCCAGGCAGCCCACCGCGCCGATTTCCATCGAGGTCGACAGCGCCGGCGTGGCCATCAGGCTGCGCGCGAGCTGCAACGAGGCCTGCGGATCGCTGGTGAGCAGGGTGTGGCACTGTTCGACCTGCGCCATCCGCGGCGCGGCCTCCATCGGGCGCTGCGCGTGTGCGGGCAGTGCGGTCAGCGACAGCAGAACGGCAAGCGCAGGCAGTCCGCGCCGGACTAGCGACAACATAGGCATGGCGACAACGACTTCCCCGGTCGAGTGCAGACGATCTACAGCGCACTGCTAATATACCGATGTTGCCGCCGCGCGCCGGCGCCGCCTGCCGATCCCCTCCCGCATGCCCGAGCCGTCGCCCTCCGCCCGCGTCGCCGTTGCTGAACGCCCCACCGGGCTGGGCCGGCGCACCGATGCCATGCTGCGTGGCCTGCTGGTGATGGTGGGGCTGTACCACCCGTTGCTGGCGGCCTGGATGGCGGTGCGGCTGGGGGGCGGGCTGGACATGATGGTGCCGGCGATGGCCGCTTCCCACGTGCTGCTGTGCCTGCTCTGCCTGATCGAACACCGGGCCGGCCGCAGCCTGCATGCGGCGGTGACCTTCCTGGCCGGTGAACTGCTGCTGCTGGTGCTGGCCTACGGCTACTGGGGCCTGGCCGCGCAGGTACGGGTGCAGATGGTGCAGCTGGTGCCGGTGCTGCTGGTGGCCGCGGTGCTGGGCAGCCGTCCGCTGGCCTGGACCACCGCCTGGCTGTGCGGGCTGATGGCGCTGGGCGCGTGGGTCGATGCGGCCGGGGCGCTGTTCCGCCCGGACCGGGTACTGCACGCCGCCACCGATCTGGCCGTATCGGCCTTTGGCGCGGTGATGGGCGCCTGGCTGTTCCACCACAGCGTGACCGGGCTGCGCGAAAGCCTGCAGGAGGCCCGCCAGCGCAGCCAGGAACTGGCCCGCAAGCGCGATGAGCTGCAGGTGGAAATGCAGGAACGCGAGCGCTCGCGCGACCAGCTGGTACACGCCATGAAGATGGACAACGTGGGCCGGCTGGCCAGCGGCATCGCGCACGATTTCAACCACCTGCTGGCGCTGATCCAGGGCTACGTGGCCAAGGCACGGCGCAGCGAGGGCGAGGCGCTGCAGGGCGCGCTGCAGGGCGCCGATTCGGCGACCCGCCGGGCCAGCGCGGTGAGCCGCCGGTTGCTGGATTTCAGCCGGCTTGAACCGGGCCGGCCGCAGCTGCTGGATGCGGCCGCCACGCTGGTCGCCCTGGCGCCCACGCTGGAGCAGGTGTTCGATGCAGGCGTGCGCTGCGAGGTGGACACCGGCGGCGTACAGCGGCTGATCCATTTCGACCCGGCCCAGCTCGAATCGATCCTGCTCAGCCTGGCGGTCAATGCCAACCAGGCCATGCCCCACGGCGGCCGCTTCACGCTGCGGCTGCAGCCCCCCGACCCTGATGGGCGTCTGGTGCTGCAGCTGCAGGACACCGGCCAGGGCATGAGCGAATCCGTGCGCGCACGATGCCTGGAGCCGTTCTTCACCACCAAGCCGGTCGGGCAGGGCACCGGGCTGGGCCTGTCGGTGACGGCCAGCCTGGTCGAGGCGGCTGGCGGTGCGGTGCAGGTGCACAGCCGCCCGGGCGACGGTACCCGGATCGACCTGCAGTTCCCATCGCGGCCGCTGGCGGCGTGAGCAACGGCATGCAGCGGCTACACTGCCGGTCACGCTCGCGGAAACATGCCCGTGGTTTCTAGCTGGATCCTGCTGCTGGTGTCGGTGGCCTATGCCGCCCTGTTGTTCGGCGTGGCCTGGTGGGGCGACCGCCGGCCGATGTACCCCGACCGCCCGTGGTTGCGCCCGGTGGTCTACAGCCTTGCGCTGGCGGTGTACTGCTCGTCGTGGACCTTCTACGGGGCGGTGGGCACGGCGGTGCGCAACGGCATCGGCTACCTGCCCATCTACCTGGGCCCGCTGCTGCTGCTGTTGTTCGGCTGGCGCATCATCGAGCGGCTGGCGCTGATCGCGCGCAGCCAGAACGTGGTGTCCATCGCCGATTTCATCTCCTCGCGCTTCGGCCGCTCGCGGCGCTTGGCCGCGCTGGTGGCGGTGATCGCGCTGATCGGCATCGTTCCCTACCTGGCGCTGCAGTACAAAGCCGTGGCGATGAGCCTGCAGGTGCTGACCGGCAGCGTCGGCCCCACCGGGTGCTTCAGCGACCCTGCGTTGTACGTGGCGCTGCTGATGGCGCTTTTCGCCACCCTGTTCGGTACCCGCCAGGTGGATGCCACCGAACACCACCACGGCATGATGCTGGCCATCGCGCTGGAATCGATGATCAAGCTGATCGCGATGGTGGCGCTGGGCCTGTTCGCCTACCTGTGGCTGGCCGACCGTGGCGAAACCGTGGTGCGCAGCGCGCACACGCTGTTCACCGGGCTGCCGCCGGTGGGCTTCATCTCGCAGACCCTGCTCAGTTTCCTGGCCATCGTGTGCCTGCCGCGCCAGTTCCACGTGGCCGTGGTGGAATGCGGCGACGTGCGCGACGTGCGCCGCGCGCGCTGGATGTTCGGCGGCTACCTGATCATCATTTCGGCGATGGTGATTCCGATCGCCACCGCCGGCGTGACCCTGTTCGGCACCGGCGGCAGCATCGCCGACGACAGCATGGTGCTGGCGTTGCCGTTGGCCGAAGGCCGCAAATTCCTGGCACTGGTGGCCTATGTGGGCGGCTTCTCGGCCGCCACCGGCATGGTCATCGTGTCCTCCATCGCACTGGCCACCATGGTCAGCAACGACCTGGTGATGCCGGTGCTGCTGCGTCGCAGTGGCGACCACCAGGAAGCAGCCGACGTCGCCTCGCGGGTGCTGTGGATCCGCCGCATGGCGATCCTGCTGCTGGCGCTGGCCGCCTACAGCTACTACCGCGGCAGCAGCAACGACAGCACGCTGGCGTCGTACGGGCTGATGGCGTTCGCCGCGGTGGCGCAGTTCGCGCCGGGCCTGATCGGCGGCCTGTACTGGCGTGGGGCCAGCCGCAAGGGCGTGGAGGCCGGCATCCTGCTCGGCTTCGGCACCTGGATCTACACCCTGCTGCTGCCGGCGCTGACCCATGCGGGCTGGATGGATGCGAGCTGGTTGAGCGAAGGTCCGTTCGGCATCTCCTGGCTGCAGCCGCAGCGCCTGTTCGGCATGACCGGTTGGGATCCGCTCACCCACGGCACGTTCTGGTCGCTGCTGGTCAACGCCGCCGCGATGCTGCTGGTGTCGGTGCGCTGGCGCCCGGGCGTGGACGAGCGCCTGCGCGCCGCCCCGTTCCTGGACCCGTATGCCGAGCGCCCTTCGGTGGCCGGTGCCTGGCCGGGCCACGTGCACGTGGGCGACCTGCTGGCGCTGGCCTCGCGCGTGGTCGGCGACCGCCACGCGCGCCGTTCGTTCTTCGAACAGGCACAGTCACTGGGCCGCGAACTGCAGGCCTCCGCGCCGGCGGACCGGGCCTGGGTACAGTTCACCGAACGGCTGCTGGCCGCCTCGATCGGTGCGGCGTCGGCGCGCCTGCTGCTGACCAGCCTGCTGCGCGGCTCGGGCATGGACCTGGGCGAAGTGGTGGCGGTGCTGGACGAAGCCGGCCAGGAACTGCGTTTCAACCGCGAGATCCTGTCCACCACGCTGGAAAACATCAGCGCCGGGGTCAGCGTGGTCGACCCGGACATGCGCCTGACCGCCTGGAACCGCCGCTACCAGCAGATGTTCGGCTACCCCGACGGCATGCTGTACGTGGGCCGCCCGGTGGCCGACCTGATCCGCTACAACGCCGAGCGCGGCGAGCTGGGCGAGGGCGATATCGACGTGCAGATCAACCGCCGCATCGGCTACATGCGCGCCGGTTCGCCGCACATCTTCGAGCGCACCCGCAGCGATGGCCGGGTGATCGAAATGCGCGGCCAGGCGCTGCCCGGCGGCGGCTATGTCACCAGCTACAACGACATCACCGACTACAAGCACGCCGAAACCGCGCTGCTGGAAGCCAACGAAACGCTGGAACAGCGCGTTGCCGAACGTTCGCATGAAGCCGAAGTGGCGCAGCAGTCCAAGACCCGTTTCCTGGCCGCGATCAGCCATGACGTGCTGCAGCCGCTGAACGCGGCGCGCCTGTTCGCCTCGGCGCTGCGCGACAGCCACCACAACAACGACGAGCAGCGCCACCTGGCCGAGCGCGTGGATGCTTCGCTGCGTGCCGCCGAGGAACTGCTGGACGGGCTGTTGGACGTGTCGCGGCTGGATGCCGGCGGCCTGCACCCGGTGATCGGCGATTTCGACGTGAGCCTGCTGATGCGCGAACTGGCCGCGCAGTATTCGCCGGTGGCGGCCGGGCGCGGCCTGCGCCTGGACCTGTTCGCGCGCCCGGCCTGGGTGCGCAGTGACCGCCGGCTGCTGCGCCGGGTGCTGCAGAACTTCCTGGCCAATGCGCTGCGTTACACCCGCCAGGGCCGCATCGTGCTGGCCGTGCGCCATCGGCGCGACGAGATCGAACTGCAGGTGTGGGATACCGGGCCGGGCATCCCCGAGCACCACATGCAGCAGATCTTCAACGAGTTCCACCGCTACCAGCAGCCGTTCGACTGGGGCGAGCAGGGGCTGGGGCTGGGCCTGTCGATCTGCCAGCGCATCTCGCGCCTGCTCGACCACCGCCTCAACGCGCGCAGCCGGGTGGGCAGCGGCAGCATGTTCTCGATCCTGCTGCCGCGCGCGCAGGTGCCGGATCTGCCGGCCAGCGAAGCGCAGTCCAGCGTGCCCGAGCACAGCACCCGCACCGATTCGCTGGCCGGCATGCGCGTGCTGTGCGTGGACAACGACCAGGAGATCCTCGACGGCATGCGCGCGCTGCTGGGCCGCTGGCAGGTGCAGGTGATCACCGCCAGCACCGTGGACCAGGCGCTGGAAGAAGTGCAGGCGCAGCCGGACGTGATGCTGGTGGATTACCACCTGCATGACCGCCTGGATGGACTGGACACGCTGGTGGCACTGCGCGAGCGCGCCGGGCGCGACATTCCCGGCGCACTGCTCACCGCCGATGGCCGCGACGAACTCAAGCGCATGGCGCGCGAGCGGGGTTACCGCCTGCTGACCAAGCCGATCAAGCCGGCGTCGCTGCGCGCGTACCTGGCCGCGCACTCGACCCTCAAAGGTTGAAGGCGACAGGCGCGCGACCACCGCGCGGTCGTGCTGTCTATGCTGCGCAGCCGACCACCCCGCTGCGGAGTTCCCGTGCCCGTTCCCTCGTTGCGTTCCCTCCTTGCCACCCCGCTGCATTCCGGCGCGGCGATTCCACTCGCAGGCACATTGGGTGCCGTGGTGGGCGCAGGATTCGAGCTGGTGTTCCGCGGTTGCACCAATGCCGCCGGCCCCGCATGGAGCGTTGCCGAGATCGTGAAGCCGGCGCTGATCTCCGGCTGGATGGGAATCGGCTGCACCAACGCGATGCGATGGCTGGACCCGGAGAAGCCTTCGCGGCAACTGCAGCCGCATGAAAAGGCGCTGGTCGACTATCCGGCCGTGCGCCAGCGGCTGCGCGACGTGGGGACCAGCGTGGAGGACCTGGACGCGCTGAAATCGCTGGCCAGCCAGCTCGAAACCGAATTCGGCCGGATGATCACCCAGTTCAATGACTACTGCCGCAGCCGTGGGGTGCCCCCGAATCCGCTCATGGCCGGCGTCATCCGCCATTTCTACCTGACCCACTGCGGCGTGCGCGGCGTGATGCTGCTGAGCAAACGCAATGCCACGGCCTGCTACCTGGTGGCCGCTCGCGCAGAGCAGGGCAGCGCGATCGCCGACGCGCTGAACCAGCCGGACGTGCTCGCCGGCACCGTGCTGCGCCGCCTGCATTGCCCCTACCTCCGCGTGGACCTGGCCAACACCGCGCTGCGCGATGCCTGTGCGTTCACCACGGAAGAGCACGATGGCGAAATGCACGTTCATCCGGCGGAGACGCTGCCCGGCGAAACGCTGGAGACGCTGGAGCCAAGCGCGCTGGTCAGCCTGACCAAGCGCCGGCACACCCGGCGCCGCGTGACCGCTGCTGGCGATTCGGTCGCGATGCCGGATCTGGTGGCCTCGGCCGCCCCTGCCAAGGGAAAAATATTCCGGAGTGCGCTTCTGCAGGAGAAACTTGCCGATCTGGCGGCAGACAGTCGCACCTGGCGCGAGCTGAACCGGATCGAGGAAGACCTCGCCGCCAACCGTCCGTGCGGCCACCCGGTACGCTTCCATGGCGTGCTGTTCTACGCCAACGACATCCACTGGGAGGGCCGGCAGAGTCCCGGCCGCAATGCCTGGCGCCTGCTGCACCGGAACACCCCCGACGGCCACGAACTGGTCGACATCGTCGACTACCACCGTCCACGCACCTGATGCGTAGTGCCGGGCCCTGCCCGGCAACCCGTCAGCCGACCGCGCCGCTCAGGTGCTCGTACAGAATCGCGCTGCCCACCAGGATCAGGATGACGCCACCGGCGATCTCCGCACGCTTGCCGATCATGTCGCCCAGCACCCGCCCCAGCATGATGCCGGTGGTGACCATCACCAGCGTGCACAGGCCGATCACCGCCGCCATCACGCCGATGTGCACATCCAGGAAGGCCAGGCCCACGCCCACCGCCATCGCATCGATGCTGGTGGCAAACCCGGTCACGGCCAGGTGCCAGAAACCGTGGTGCTTGTCCGGGTCTTCGTCGGCGTCGTCCTTGTCCGGCTTCACCCCGTTGATGATCATGTGCACGCCCAGCGCACCCAGCAGCACGAACGCGATCCAGTGGTCGAAGGCTTCCACGTAGGACGAGGCGGCACGGCCGAGCAGCCAGCCGATCACCGGGGTGATGCCTTCGATCACGCCGAAGATCAAACCGGCACGCAGTGCATCGGGGAAGCGGGGCTTGCGCATGGCAGCGCCCTTGCCGACCGCTGCGGCGAAGGCATCGGTGGACATGGCAAAGCCGATCAACAGCATGGAAATGGGGGACATCAGGACGTGCTTGCAGGCTGGGCGATGACGGGCAACGGTCCACGCTCGCGCCCAACCTGTCGTTGCGCACGCGGACCGCTGGTCTCGCCAACCATCACTGGCTGCCCGCACCACGGCGCACTGGCCGAGTATGTTGATACGGGCGTTTCCCTTCAGCAGGAAACAGGCTACTCCCCAAGGGGACGCGAAGCTTAGCACCGCGAACGCGGTTTACCGCCCAAACACGCGAATTGCGCAGGGAATGCTGGGATGTATAGCTGCGGCTATAACGCCGCAGGCGTTACAGCCGCAGCGGGTAGCGCCGGCCGTTGGCCGGCATCCAGGCGATGCCGGATCAATCTTCTTCCGGCGGCAATACCAACGGCTCGTCATCCAACGTCAGCTTGCCGGCCATCAACACCGCCTGGGTGCGGTTGGTCACGCCCAGCTTGCGCAGGATCGCGGTCACATGCGCCTTGATGGTCGCTTCGGACACATTGAGGTCATACGCAATCTGCTTGTTGAGCCGCCCGGCGCCCAGCATCTGCAGCACCCGGAACTGTTGTGGGGTGAGTTCGCGCAGGCGCTGGCCGACTTCGCGTTCCTCGCGCCCGGTCGGCGGCACGTTGTGTGCCTCCGGCGGGGCCCAGGTTTCGCCATCCAGGATCGTGCCCAGCGCATGGCCGATGGTGTCCGAGTCGGCCGACTTGGGAATGAACCCGAACGCGCCGTGGTCCAGCGCCCGCCGCATCACGGTGGGCTCTTCGCGCGCGGACACCACCACCACCGGCAGCTGCGGGTGCAGCGCCCGCATGTGCACCAGCGCGTTGAAGCCCTGCGCACCGGGCATGTTGAGGTCCATCAGGACCAGGTCGGCATCGGCATGCTGGTCGGCCAGCTGGTACAGCGCTTCCACGCTGTCGGCCTCGTACAGCTGCACGCCCGGCATCACCCGCTGCACCGCGCCGCGCAGCGCTTCGCGGAACAGGGGGTGGTCATCGGCAATCAGCAGGGTTGTCATGGGGGAGGTGGGAACCAATTACTTGACCTTACGCTCTTCCACCAGCGATGCCACCACCGACGGGTCGGCCAGGGTCGAGGTGTCGCCCAGCTGGTCGGGCGCGTTCTCGGCAATCTTGCGCAGGATGCGGCGCATGATCTTGCCCGAGCGCGTCTTCGGCAGCCCCGGTGCCCACTGCAGGTGGTCGGGCGAGGCGATCGGACCGATCTCCTTGCGCACCCATGCCACCAGCTCCTTGTGCAGTTCCTCGCTCGGCGTCTCGTCGGCCACCAGGGTCACGTAGGCATAGATGCCCTGGCCCTTGATGTCGTGCGGGAAGCCGACCACGGCCGCTTCGGCCACCTTCGGGTGGGAGACCAGCGCGCTTTCCACTTCGGCGGTACCGATACGGTGTCCGGACACGTTGATGACATCGTCCACGCGGCCGGTGATCCAGTAATAGCCGTCTTCATCGCGACGGCAGCCGTCACCGGTGAAGTAGCTGCCCGGGTAGGTGCGGAAGTAGGTATCGATGAAACGCTGGTGGTCGCCGTAGACGGTGCGCATCTGGCCCGGCCACGAATCGCGGATGATCAGGTTGCCCTCGGTGGCGCCGTCCTTGATCTCGCCATCGGCGTTGACCAGCGCCGGCTGCACGCCGAAGAAGGGCAGGGTGGCCGAACCCGGCTTGAGGTCGATCGCGCCGGGCAGCGGTGAAATCAGGATGCCGCCGGTTTCGGTCTGCCACCAGGTATCCACGATCGGGCAGCGGCCATCGCCGACCACGTCGTAGTACCAGCGCCAGGCTTCCGGGTTGATCGGCTCGCCGACGCTGCCCAGCAGGCGCAGCGAGGCGCGCGAGGTGCGCTTGACCGGTGCATCGCCTTCGCGCATCAACGCGCGGATGGCGGTGGGTGCGGTGTAGAAGATGCTGACCTGGTGCTTGTCGATCACCTGCCAGAAGCGTGAGGTGTCGGGGTAGTTCGGCACGCCTTCGAACATCAGCGAGGTGGCGCCGTTGGCCAACGGGCCGTAGACGATGTAGCTGTGCCCGGTGACCCAGCCCACGTCGGCGGTGCACCAGTAGATGTCCTCTTCGCGCAGGTCGAACACCGCTTCATGCGTGTAGGCCGCGTACAGCAGGTAACCGCCGGTGGTGTGCAGCACGCCCTTGGGCTTGCCGGTGGAACCGGAGGTGTAGAGGATGAACAGCGGATCTTCGGCGTTCATCCGCTCCGGTTCGCACTGCGCCGGCTGCGGGTCCACCACGTCGTGGAACCAGCGGTCGCGCGGGGCCTGCATGTCCACCGCGCCGCCGGTGTGGCGCACCACCAGCACGGTTTCCACCGTGGTGGTGCCGGGCAGCTTCAGCGCGGCATCCACGTTGGCCTTCAGCGGGATCTTGCGGCCACCGCGCAGGCCTTCGTCGGCGGTGATGATCAGCTTGCTGCCGCAGTCGATCACGCGGTCGGCGATGGAGTTCGGCGCAAAGCCACCGAACACCACCGAGTGGATCGCACCGATGCGCGCGCAGGCCAGCATGGCCACGGCGGCGTCGACGATCATCGGCAGGTAGATGGTGACCCGGTCGCCCTTCTTGACGCCCAGGTTGCGCAGCGCGTTGCCAAGGCGGCAGGTGCGCTCGTACAGCTCGCGGTAGGTCACGCCCTGCGCGGGGGCATCCGGGCTGTCCGGTTCGAACAGCAGGGCAACCTTGTCACCGCGCGTGTCCAGCTGGCGGTCCAGGCAGTTCACGCTGGCGTTGAGTTCGCCATCTTCGAACCACTTGATGCGGAAATCGTCGAGCTGGTAGCTGACGTTGCGGATCGTGGACGGCTTTTTGTACCAGTCCAGCCGCTCGGCGGCCTTGCCCCAGAACGCGTCGGGGTTGTCCACCGATTCGCGGTAGAGCTGCTGGTAAGTGTTCTTGTCAATGCGCGCCTTGGCGGCAACGTCCGCCTTGACGGGGTAAAGATCGGCCATGGCACCCTCACTTGCACTAGGACTGGGTTGTGCGATCGCAGCATAACCCGCGATTCATCCCCCTCAGTTTGCCGCATCCACCGCGCCGCGAGGTAAGGGAATGGTTAGACCATGGTCGTACCAAGCCGAAGGCGGTAGGTCACGACCGTTGGTCGTGACAACGGGGTTCGACCAATTGCCAATAGCCGGGGTGCGTCAACCGGCCGCACGCTCGGCTCGACCGTGACCCCACACGCGGCGATCACTTTGCCACCCGGGAGAGAGGGCAACATGAGTACCCGTATGTTGAAGACCATGCGCAAGCCGTTGGCGACCTGCCTGTTGGTCGCGTTGGTGGCGCCTGGCATGGCGTTTGCCGAAACCGCCAAGGAGAAGCAGCTGGAAGCGCGCGTTGCCGAACTGGAACGCCAGGTGCAGCTGCTGCTGTCCACCACCCAGCAGCAACAGACCCAGATCAGCCAGGCCCAGACCGACGTGACCGCGGTGAAGACCGTGCAGGCGCAACAGCCTGCCGGCGCCACCGTACCCGCCGGCAAGCAGCCGATCCAGGTCACCACCATTACCCCGGGCGCCGCGCCGGGCACCACGGTCAAGATCGGCGGCTTCATCAAGGCCGACTTCCTGCTCACCCAGACCGGCGATGGCCAGCTGGCCGACGATGCCACCGGCCGCGCGCTGTACCTGCCGGGCCAGACCCCGGTGGCCGGTGCCGGCGGCAGCGGCGAGCGTTCGGACGTGGACTTCAACGCCCACGCCAAGTTCTCGCGCTTCAACCTGGGCATCGACAACGTCTCGGACAAGGGCAACAAGTCCGGTGCGTTCTTCGAGATGGACTTCTTCGGCAACTCGCTGGGCAACCAGACCGCCACCAATACCTACGGCGTGACCCTGCGCCACGCGTATATGTATTGGAACAACTGGATGGCCGGCCAGACCTGGTCGAACTTCATGGACGCGGCCTCGCTGCCGGAAGCGGCCGACTTCGTCGGTCCCACCGATGGCGTGCTGTTCGTGCGCCAGGCGCAGATCCGCTACACCCAGGGCGGCTTCAGCGTCGCGCTGGAAAACCCGGAAACCACCGTGCTCACCGGCACACGCAATCCGGTCACCGGGGCGTGGACCAACGTGGCCAGCAACAGCGACCGCGGCTCCCTGCCGGACCTGACCCTGCGTTATGGCTGGAAGGGCGACTGGGGCACCTTCGGGGTCGGCGGTATCGTGCGCCAGCTCAAGGTCGACAACCAGGCCACCGGCGCCGACGCCGACAAGATCGGCGGCGGCCTGACCCTGGGCGGCAAGTGGGTGATGGGCGGCAGCGACCAGCTGCACTACCAGATCAGCGGCGGCGAAGGCATCGCCCGTTACGTGGGCCTGGGCGTCACCGCCGATACGGCCTACGACGTGGCCCAGGACGAGCTCAACCCCACCGGCGTGCTGGCTGGCTATGTCGGCTGGCGCCACGCCTTCACCCCGAAGCTGCGTACCAACCTGATCTACGCCCGCAGCGACTACGACAACGACAGCGTCCTTGGCCCGCTGGTCACCAAGAGCGTGCAGAGCATCCGCGGCAACATCTTCTATACGCCGATGCCCAAGGTCGATATCGGCGCGGAGTACATGTACGGCGTGCGCGAGATCGAAGATGGTCGAAAGGGCGACATCAACCGCGTGCAATTCACCACGAAGTACAGTTTTTAAGCATGGGTGCCGACGCATTGTCGGCACCTGCCACCAATGATTGCTTCGGAGGGGAAGCGTCTTATGTCCACCACACCCGTACCTGCAAAAGCAGAACTTACCAAGGGCCACAAGAAGGTCATCTTCGCGTCCAGCCTTGGCACCGTGTTCGAATGGTATGACTTCTTCCTGTATGGCTCGCTGGCGGCGATCATCGCCAAGCAGTTCTTCAGCGGGGTCAATGAAACCACGGGCATGATCTTCGCCCTGCTGGCCTTCGCGGCCGGCTTCTTCGTGCGTCCGTTCGGCGCGGCCTTCTTCGGCAGCCTCGGCGACCGCATCGGCCGCAAGTACACCTTCCTGGTCACGATCCTGATCATGGGCATCTCGACCTTCCTGGTCGGCGTGCTGCCCAACTACGCCTCGATTGGTTTTGCGGCACCGGTAATCCTGATCATCCTGCGCCTGGCCCAGGGCTTGGCCATGGGTGGCGAGTACGGTGGTGCGGCGACCTACGTGGCCGAGCATGCACCGGCCGACAAGCGTGGCCTGTACACCAGCTTCATCCAGTGCACCGCCACGCTCGGCCTGTTCATGTCGCTGCTGATCATCCTGGCCTGCCGCTACTTCCTGGGCAACGAGGCGTTCGAAGCCTGGGGCTGGCGCATTCCGTTCCTGGTCTCGATCATCCTGCTCGGCATCTCGGTGTGGATCCGCCTGCAGCTGAGCGAGTCGCCGCTGTTCCAGCAGATGAAGGCCGAAGGCAAGGGTTCCAAGACCCCGTTCCGTGACAGCCTCAAGGACGGCAACCTCAAGCTGATGCTGCTGGTCCTGCTCGGCGCCGCGGCCGGCCAGGCCGTGGTGTGGTACGGCGGCCAGTTCTACGCGCTGTTCTTCCTGAGCAGCATGCTGAAGGTTGATGCCACCACCTCCTACCTGCTGATCGCCGCTGCACTGGCCCTGGGTACGCCGTTCTTCATCTTCTTCGGCTGGCTGTCCGATCGCATCGGCCGCAAGAAGATCATCCTGGCCGGCTGCCTGTTGGCCGCAGTGACCTACATCCCGGTGTTCAAGGGCCTGACCCACTTCGCCAACCCGGCCATCGAAGAAGCCCGCAGCAGCTCGCCGGCCCTCGTCATTGCCGATCCGAACACCTGCTCGTTCCAGTTCGATCCGGTCGGCCTGCGCAAGTTCACCAGCTCCTGCGACGTGGCTACCGCCGCGCTGACCAAGGCGGGTGTGCCGTACGACGTACAGCCTGCCGCCGCCGGTTCGCTGGCGCTGGTAAGCGTGGGCAACACCCAGGTGACCTCGTTCGAGGCCGCCGGCCTGACCAAGGATGAGCTCAAGGCCAAGGGCGATGCCTTCGGTGGCGAACTCAAGGCGGCGCTGACCGCAGCGGGTTACCCGGCCAAGGCCGACAACGCGCGCATCAACATCGCCGGCACCGTGTTCATGCTGTGGATCCTGGTGATGTACGTGACCATGGTCTACGGCCCGATCGCCGCCTACCTGGTCGAGCTGTTCCCGACCCGCATCCGTTACACCTCGATGTCGCTGCCGTACCACATCGGCAACGGCTGGTTCGGTGGCTTCCTGCCGGCGATTTCCTTCGCGCTGGTGGCCGGCACCGGCAACCTCTACTACGGCCTGTGGTACCCGATCATCATCGCGCTGATGACAGTCGTGGTCGGTGGCCTGTTCCTGCATGAAACCAAGGGCGTGGACATCACCAAGTAAATCGGTGATGGCGTGAACCAGAAGGGGCGGGGGGGTTTCCCCCGCCCTATGAATTGGGGGGTGTATAATTTATATTTATAAAAAA
>NZ_JASCOP010000119.1:0-12220 GCF_029959395.1 Stenotrophomonas sp. PS02300 | reverse complement strand
GCTCAGCGGCCGGTGCCGGGGCCGGCGTGGTGGCCGGTGCGGCGCTTCCGGCCGGGGCCGGTGCCAGCGGGGCCACGGCGGGGGCGCCCGGCGCGGCATTCGGGTCGGTACCCGGTGCCACCACGGTGCCATCCGGCGCGATACCGTCAACGGCTTCGCTCTGTGCCGGCAGCGTCACCTTGACCACGAACACGTACGGCAGCGCGGAGATGTCGGAGACGGGGCCGACCGGCTTGTCCTTCTCTTCTTCCGGCTTGCGCGCTTCGATCACCGACAGTTCCGGCTTGGTCATCCAACCCGAACTTTCCAGGTTGCGCATGTAGGCGCTGACCCGGGCGTTGGACTGGGTGCGGCCTTCCAGCGTCAGGATGTCGCCTTCCTGCTTCAGCGCGGTCAGCACCAGCCCATCGGGGATGGTCCGGACCAGCGCGTCGAACAGGTGCACCATCTGCGAGCGCTTGGCCTGCAGCTGTTCGATCACCTTCTTGCGCGCCAGCAGGCGGTCCTTCTGGCGATCGAGGCGGTCGATTTCCTTGTTCTGCTCCTTGACCCGCGCGATCTCGGCCGTGAGGAACGCGTTGCGGTCCCCTTGGCCACTGATCTGGCGGTCGTAGTAGAACCAGATCAGCGCCGACAGCACCACGCCCGCGATGGCGGCAAAGCCCAGCATGGTCATGAACTCGCGCTGGCGTTGCTTGCGCCGCTCGGCGCGCCAGGGCAATAGATTGATTCTTGCCATCAGTCGAAGCTCCTCAGCGCCAGACCGGTGGCAATCATCAGCGCCGGGGCGTCCTGGGCCAGGGCATGCGCCTGCACCTTCGGACCCAGCGTCATCTGCGCCAGCGGATTGGCCACCACGGTGGCCACGCCCAGCTGTTCCTCCACCATCTCCGGCAGACCGGCCAGCGCCGCGCAACCGCCGGCCAGCACGATGTGGTCAACCCGGTTGAACTCGCTGCCTGCATAGAAGAACTGCAGCAGGCGGCTGATCTGCTGGACCGTGGCTTCCTTGAACGGCTCGAGCACTTCCATCTCGTAGCTTTCCGGCAACCCACCCTGGCGCTTGGCCAGGCCGGCCTCTTCGTAGGTCAGCCCGTAGCGGCGCATGACCTCGTCGGTCAGCTGCTTGCCACCGAACACCTGTTCGCGGCTGTACAGGCTGCGCCCGCCGCGAAGCACGTTCAGGGTGGTCATGGTGGCGCCGATGTCGACCAGCGCGACCACGCCATCGCTGGCGATCGGCAGTTCACTGGCCACCAGCGCGAAGGCGTTTTCGACCGCGAAGGCCTCCACGTCCATCACCCGGGCGGTCAGGCCACCAAGCTCCAGCGCCGATTGGCGCAGCTCCACGTTCTCCGACCGCGACGCCGCCAACAGCACCTGGACCATTTCCGGGTTGTTGGGAATCGCGCCCAGCACCTCGAAATCGAGGTTCACTTCCTCGATCGGGTACGGGATGTAGTTGACCGCTTCGAGCTCGACCTGGGCTTCCATGTCGTTCTCGTCCAGGTCAGCGGGCATCGGGATGAGCTTGGTGATGACCGCAGAGCCGGCCACGGCCGCGGCGGCATGCCGGGCCTTGGTACCTGAACGGTTCACCGCACGGCGGATGGCCTCACCCACGGCCTCCACTTCCACGATGTTCTTTTCCACCACCGCATTCGGCGGCAGTGGTTCCACAGCGTAATGTTCCACGCGGAAACGATTGCCACTGCGGGAAAGCTGCAAGAGCTTTACTGCAGTCGAGCTGATGTCGACGCCAATAAGCGGCGACTGGCTTTTTGGGATAAGCCCCACGGTTTCTCCCCTGCCGACGGGCACTTGGACGCAAAACTTGCGCCCGCGCATTAATAACGTTTTTTTTGCAATTCGCAACCATCAACGTGCAAAACGTGTACTTACGACACGTTTCACCCGTCCCCTGACGGTGACCGAAATGCTCTCCCCGGGAACAACCCCAGCCGTTCCCTTGCGTAATCTATACTCTGCGGCCACGAAATTCGCAATCGGAATCTGACACTGATGACTCGCCTTCGCCGCTGGCTGCGCTGGTTGCTGGTCGCCTTCCTGGTCCTGGCACTGATCGGCGCCGCGGTCGCCGGGGGCCTGTACTACGCCATTTCCTCCCGTCTTCCGGACGTCCAGACCCTGCGCGACATCGAGATGCAGGAGCCCATGTACGTCTATGCGGCCGACGGCAAGCTCATGGCCGTGTTCGGCGAGTCCCGGCGCACCCCGATCACCATGAAGGAGGTCCCGGAGCGCCTGAAGCAGGCCTTCCTGGCCACCGAGGACGCCCGCTTCTACGAGCACGGGGGCGTGGACTACAAGGGCATCGGCCGCGCGGTGTGGCTGCTGGCCACCACCAACGACAAGCGGGTTCCGGGTGGGTCGACCATCACCCAGCAGGTGGCCCGCCAGTTCTTCCTCAGCTCCGAGTACAGCTACACCCGCAAGCTGGCCGAGATCCTGCTGGCGCGCAAGATCGAGCAGGAACTGAGCAAGGACGAGATCTTCGAGCTGTACCTCAACAAGAGCTTCTTCGGCAACCGCGCCTACGGCGTGGCCGCTGCGGCCGAGTTCTACTACGGCAAGAAGCTGGGCGAGCTGAGCCTGGACGAGATGGCCTCGCTGGCCGGCATCCCCAAGTTCCCCTCCAGCGGCAACCCGATCAGCAACCCCGAGCGCGCCCGCGAGCGCCGCGATTACTACGTGCTGCAGCGCATGGCCAACCTGGGCTTCATCAGCCAGGCCGAGGCCGACGCGGCCAAGGCCGTGCCGATGCACGCCAGCGCGCATGAGCCGCCGGTGCAGGTCGAGGCCCCCTACGTGGCCGAACTGGTCCGCCAAGAGATGATCGCCCGCTTCGGCGGCGACGTGCTCAACAAGGGCTACCACGTCACCACCACCATCAATGCCGAGATGCAGACTGCCGCCAACCTGGCGGTGCGCGATGGCCTGCTGGAATACGACCACCGCCACGGCTGGCACGGGGTGGAGCAGCAGGTCGCGCTGGGCGCAGGCGACGATGCAGCCGCCCTGGCCGCGCACCTGCGCGGCATCAGCGCCCAGTCCGGGCTGCTGCCGGCCATCGTGGCCGGCACCGGCGCAGACGGCAGCGCCACGGTGGTGCTGGCCAACCGCACCGAGCTGGTGCTGCCGGCCTCGGCCGCCAAGTGGACCAACAAGACCCCGGGCAAGCTGGTGCAGCGCGGCGACATCGTGCGCGTGCGCACCGGCGCCAAGGAAGGCGAATGGCTGCTGGACCAGATCCCGCGCGGGCAGTCCGCGCTGGTGTCGGTGGACGCTGAAAGCGGTGCGCTGAAGGCGCTGGTGGGCGGCTTCAGCTTCTCCGGCAACAAGTTCAACCGCGCCACCCAGGCGCGCCGCCAGCCGGGCTCGAGCTTCAAGCCGTTCATCTATGCGGCCGCCTTCGACAAGGGCTTCAACCCGGCCTCGATCGTGCTGGATGCGCCGGTGGTGTTCCGCGACCGCCGCGGCAAGACCTGGCAGCCGCAGAACGACGGTGGCGGCTTCCGTGGCCCGATGCGCCTGCGCGAAGCGCTGGTGCAGTCGCGCAACCTGGTATCGGTGCGCCTGCTCGACGGCATGGGCGTGGAATACGCGCGCAAGTACATCAGCGAGTTCGGCTTTGCCGAAGCCGAGCTGCCGCCGAACCTGTCGATGTCGCTGGGTACCGCGTCGCTGACCCCGCTGTCGGTGGCGCGCGGCTATGCCGTGTTCGCCAATGGCGGCTCGCGCGTGGATACCTGGCTGATCGACCAGGTCAGCGACCGCGACGGCAACCTGGTGTTCAAGGAGAACCCGGCCCGGGCCTGCCGCGAATGCGTGGGCACCAGTGGCGGCGCCCCGGTGAGCCAGGTGGTGGACGGTTTCAACTTCGGTGCCGCCGCCGCACCTGCGCCGGCCGGCCCGGCCAAGCCGCAGCAGGCGGCCGAACCGGCCGTGCCGGTGGACCCGAATGCGCGCACCGCGCCGCGTGCGATCGATGCGCGCACTGCCTACCAGCTGGTCTCGATGATGCGCGACGTGGTCCAGCGCGGTACCGGCACCGCGGCCAAGGTGCTCGGCCGCGAGGACGTGGGCGGCAAGACCGGTTCCACCAACGACCACCGCGATGCCTGGTTCTCCGGCTTCGGCGGCCCCTACGCCACCACCGTGTGGGTGGGCCGCGACGACTTCCGTTCGCTGGGCTACCGCGAATACGGCGGCCGTGCCGCGCTGCCGATCTGGATCGACTACATGCGGGTGGCGCTGAAGGACACCCCGATCGCGCAGAACGAGCCGCCGACCGGCATGGTCCAGGCCACGCTCAACGGCGCGACCGAGTGGGTCAAGGTCGAGGACATGGAGAAGTTGGCCGAGTACGACTTCAACACCCAGACCCCGCAGGCCGACGACGCGGCGTTTGATATTTTCTGATGGGACAAGGGTGCCGGCCGGTTGCCGGCACCACATCGATGTCACATGATCGGTGTACATTCGGTGGCAGGTCGCAGCAGGGGGAGCCGCTCATGCATCGGGCACGACAGCACTCGGAGAGCCAAACCCGCGAACGCCGCCACCGGCTCGCCCACGAGGCGGCCCGGCTGATGGCCGAAAGTGGCATCCGCGATTACCACCAGGCCAAGCTGAAAGCCGCCGGGCGGCTGGGCATCCACGACGATGCCTCGCTGCCGCGCAATACCGAGATCGAAGAGGCGCTGCGTGAGTACCAGCGCCTGTTCGCCGGTGCCGGCCATGACGTGCAGTTGCGCCAGCGGCGCGAGGCAGCGCTGCGCGCGCTGGAATTCCTGCACGGATTCGCCCCGCGCCTGTGCGGCCCGGTGTTGGACGGCACCGCCGATGCCAACAGCCCCGTGCAGCTGCAGCTGCACAGCGACGACGCCGATGCGGTGCAGCGTTTCCTGGAAGACCACCGCATTCCCGCCGACTCACGCATGCGCCGCCTGCGCCTGGACCGCGAACGCACGCTGGATGTGCCGGTGTGGGTGTTCAGCGCCGAAGGGCTCACCTTCGACGTGGCGGTGCTGCCCTACGATGGATTGCGCCAGCCGCCGCTGTCGAGCATCGATGAAAAGCCGATGCGGCGTGCATCGGCTGCGCAGCTGCGATTGTTGTTGGCGGATGGGTGAGTACCGACCAACGGTCGGTACCTACCAGCCTATGCCTACCCCTACCGCGACCGTGCTCTCACCGCCCTGGCTGAAGGCGCCGTTGAGGCTGAAGGTGGTGGCGGCGCGCCGGTCCAGCACGCGCTGGTAGCCCACCGCCAGCGCCGATTCGCCATCGGCATGGCCAATGCCCGCCCCGAGCCGGTTCCAGGTGGGCAGTCCTGCGGTGTTCATGGCCATGGCCGCCTGCGCACTGCCCATCGCCGCCATCCGGTTCATCCGGCGATCCAGCCGCTCGAAGCGGCGATCCACCGACGCCATCGCCTGGTCGGTGTAGGCGTTGGCACGTTGCACGGCGTCATCCACCGCGCGGGTATCCACCGGGGGCAACGGTGCGTCGACCTTGGGGGCGCGGGCAACGGCAGGCGCAGGTGAGGTGGTGGTATCCCCTGCCTCCGGCTCGGCCGCCGCTGCTGCGCTTGCAGCCACCTGCCCGCCCATGCTGTCCAGCGCGTCGTGCGCGGCGCTCACGGCCTCATCGAGTGCGCCCACGGCCTCGGCCACGGTGCCGTGCCACCGGCCCCGCACCGTGAACCCCACGCTGCGCACGCCGCCTTCGGCATCCACGCCAGTGCCCATCAGCGCCGCTACGGCCGACAGCTGCCGCATCGACACCACGTCATCGTCGGCGATGCCGGGCATCACGTTGGTGATCCGCCGGCGCAGGCCCTGCCCGCCCACCGACACCTCGAACGGGCGCTGCACGATCGACCCGAAGCCCAGCGCCACGCTGTCGTGCGCGCCCTCCCAGACCTGGGTCGAGGCCCCGATCGCCATGCCGTTCTCGGCCAGTACGCGCGAACGCGAGCCCAGCGCGAAACCATCGTGTGCGCCGTCCAGGATGATCGCCGCGCGCCCCAGTGCCACCGAGTTCCTGCCCAGCGCGGTGGCGAAGCTGCCGATGGCGGTCGAGCCCGCGCCCTGCGCATGGGCATCGCTGCCCATCGCGGTGCCCAGGTGGCCCGCCTGCGCCGGCAGGCTCAACGCGTCCGCCCCGACCTTGGCGTACAACTGGGTGTACTCCAGCGCCGCCACGCGCTGGGTGGCGGCGAACAACTGCGCGCCGTTGATGGCCTGGCGGCTGTCGGCACTGATCTCACCCGCGCCCAGTGCGACCAGGCGCGCACCGCGCAGGTGCACGGTGGCATCCTTGTCGAAGCGCACCACATCGCCGAGGTCGGCGCTGACGCCGCGCACGTTGTCGTGCAGCAGATCGATGTCGCTGCGGTTGCGTGCGATCTGTCCGCCATGGGTGTCGAGCTGCCAGAGCGCGTCCGCCCACCCGGGCGGCGTCGCCGGGTCCGGGATCTCCACCGGCGACGGCGCCGGACACTGCAGCACGTATTCGCGCCTGCGCTCGCGGTCGAACACGCCGGCCAGCCCAATGCCCACGCCCAACCCGCCAATGAACGCCAAGGGCGACGCGGGCGGCGGGGGGCTTTCCTGCGCGACCGACGGCGCTGCAGCCTCGGGCGGCGTTGCCGGCGGAGTGGCGGCAGCAAGTGCCGGGGCCATCAACAGAAGCGCGATGGACCCGGCAGCGAGTGAACGACAGGGACGATGCATGGTGGTCTCCTTTCAGGGCAGCAGGGTCTGCTGGTGTTCGCGGTAGCCGTCACGGCTGAGCCGGTAATCCACGCGCAGCCGCGCGCCGGCCACCGGCTCGAATGGCAACGCCAGCGTGGCGCCGGGGTAGACGCTGCGTTCGATGTCGTGGGTGGTGCAGGCGGCCGCAACGCAGTGCTCCACCCGACGGATGCCCAGCCGGAGCGTGCCGTGGTTGTGCAGGCGGTCCCCCGCAACCTGCATCGCGACCCGTCCATCGGCGGGCAATACGTTGACCAGCACGCCCCACACCAGGCTGACGCCCAGGGTGGCACCGGGCGTCTCCAGGGCATCGGGCCGCGCATCCGGGTCGTCCCCGCGCACGCCTTCGAAATACACCCGGAACGCGGTTTCCTCGCTCACCGGGGCCAGGGCGATCACCCGCACCAGCCGGCTGCCGCCGCCGGCGAGCGCGAACATGCCCGGCGTCACGGCGATCGCCGCGGCATCGCCGGGTGGCTCATCCACTTCGCTTTCGTCTTCGGTGGCAGGCGCGACCACGCGCTTGACCGTGGCCCTGACGTACTGGGTGAGCGGCGACTGCGCCTGCACGCGGATGCTGGTGGTGCGGCCGGCGTCGAGGTGGACGCGCATGGGGTGCACGTCCAGGTTGGCCGACACCGGCAGGGCGGGAAACAGCAACAGCAGCAGGGAAAGGCGATGCAGGCGCATGGAAGTCTCGGTCGGCGTCAGGGGCGGCGGGTGGGCAGGCGCATCTCAAGCGTGAGATCGCCCTGGTAGCGTCCGTCGCGCTTTTCGGCGGCCGGCACCCGGGGCGTGATGAAGGTGAGCGGGGTCGGCACGCAGTGCACGGCCTGGTCCATGCCGGGCAGCAGTACCGGCCTCAGCTCGGCGCTGTCGATGCCGGCCAGCACCGTGTGCGCCTCGCGGTGCAGGTCGATCGTGGTGCCCGCATGCAACAGCTGCAGGCGGTAATCGATGCGCTCGTGCGGCGCGCGCCCGCCCGCGTGGTGCCACACCGAAAACGCGTCGCGCGGCCGCCCGGGCACGTCCGGGCCGCGATCGCGTGCCACCAGCACCAGCTGGCTGCTGTGGGCACCCAGGCCGTCGTACAGGCACACCTCCAGCACCGCCTCGCCACCGATGCTGGCCGGTGGCGGTACGGCCCGCAGCTGCAGCTGCAGGTCAACCTGTCCGGCCGAACCGCCGTGTTCCGGCAGGTGGATGGCGGCGCGATCCGGATCGGTCACCGTGACCGCAAGCACGAACACGTGCCGGCCCAACACCGCGCCGCCCACGCCACCGCGCACATCCAGGTGCAGCTCGGCCTGCCAGCGCCCGGCCACCAGCGTGCCGATGTCCGTGGACGTCACCTGCAGCGTCGCAGCCGTGCCGGCCGGAGCGACGTGACACTCGCGGGTTGCCGATGTCCACAGCGGGTACTCGGATTTGTCCCAGTAGTCGTCGCTGCAGCTGCGCTCCCACTCGACCCGCTCCATCCATCCGCTGACGGCGACCTCGCGGCGCTGGCCGCTGCGCGGTTCGTGGAACTCCAGCAGGATCGGCTGGCGGCCTGTCGGCCCCTCGCCGGTGTCGCTGCGTGGGCGGCGCCCACGTGCCGGAACGTCGGTGCAGGTGACATGCAGGCGGCCATGGCCGTGCACCACCTCATCGAACCCCAGCACGGTGCGCGGCGCCCACAGCTGCAGCGGCTGCGGTGCGGCGCGGTCGAAGGCGTGGCTCAGCGTGGTCACGGTGGTGCCTGCGGCCGGCGTGGTGACCGGTGGGCGCTGCGCCACCGCAGGAGCGACCCACAGTGCCAGTACCAGCACGACGGTGCAGGCGCGCATCAGGGTCCGCTCATCGCCCCTCCTGCGCGATCGGCGCTGCATCCTCCAGCAGCTGCCGCACGCGCGGCTGGTGGGCGATGCGTTCGGGCAATGCGTCGCGCGCCAAGGGCGTGCAGGCCACCTGACCGACCAGCAGCACCACGCTGCGCTGCTCGCGCACCTGCAACGGACAGTGCAGCAGGCGTCCGGCCTGCAACAGGTACAGGACCGCTTCGCGCTGCGCAAATTCAGCGATGAACCCGCCGTCGGCGCCCAGCCGGGGAACCGCGGCGTTGAGGATGCGCGCACCGGCCAGCGCGGTACCGGCCCCATCCACGGCGCTGCCGATGTAGGTGAAGGCAGCTTCCACGCCGACCGGCAACGCGATCACCCTGCCCGGCAACAGGAAGGGTTGCTGGGCGGGACCCGGATGGGTCACCCGCACGCTGGCGTCATGTGCGTGCCCGGGCGCGTCCTGCACCTCCACGCGGTGGCGCTGATAACCGCTCAGCGGCAGCAGCCGGCGTTGACCGGCGCGCAGCACCTGGCGGCGGCTGGCCCCGGCCTGCACTTCGGCGGCCGCGCCATCGAACGCGCTGGCAGCGGCGTGCTCGACGCTGACGGCCACGCCCGCATCGGCGCCGGGCGCACCGCCCCAGAACAGGCCGCGCGGCGACAACGCCAGCGCCGATCCATGGCTGAGGCTGTACCCGGTTTCGCTGGCATGCGCCTGCCGATGGTGCGACAGCACGGCACTGGTCTGGCCCAGCGGCGTGTAGGTGCGCAGGGCCAGCAGCGCATCGACGTCATCGGCGTCCTGCACGCTGACCTCGGTGGCCACCTCGCGCGCGGTCGCGTCCTGTTCCTGGCGCCAGGACTGCGCCAGCAGCAGGCGCTGCCCGGTGTCACCGGACTGCGTGCGCCGTGCTTCGGCACCGATGCGGCGCAGCTGGCTGCCGCCCGCCGCGTGCTGCAGCCGCGAGAGCGTGACCGAGAGCTGCAGGCCCTGGTCGGCGACGCTGCCAGTCTGCCGCCATGCGCCGAGACGGGTGCCGATGCTCACGCTGCGCCACTGCCGGGTGAGGTCGTAGGCGGCCTGCAGGCTGCGTGCGTTGCCGTTGGACCAGCGCCCGGGCACCAGCGTGCGCCTGCGGGTGTGCCCGAGGTACAGGCTGCCGCCGGCCAGCGGCACGGTCAGCGATGCGCTGAGCGAATCGGCGCAGTCCAGGCGACAGCGGCTGCCGCGCAGGCGCTGCCGGTACAGGTTCCAGGAAACGCTGTTGCGCACGCTGAGCTGTTGCTGGCTGCCACGCCTGCCGTCGCTGCCGATGAGGGCGCCGACTTCGGCGTGCAGGTCATGCCCGCCCAGGCGCTGGCGGACACCGGTACGCAGTTCGGCATGGCTGGCGTGGGCAACGCGCGCCACGCCCAGGCTCATGCCGAGCTGGCGGGCCAGCGGCAGGCGCAGGCCGGCCTGCAGCACGCTGTCGCCCGTGTCCAGGCGGATGTCGCGCGTGCGGCTTCGCCCGCCCTGCACGAACCATTGCAGGCCCGGTTCGCCCCAGTCCTGGGTGCGTGCGAACGGCAGTGTCTCGGTGCGCAGCAGGCGCCCGTCTTCGTGGATGCGCAGGGTCACGTCATAGCTGCCCGGTGGAAACCGGCGGGTATCGAGGTCGGTGACGCCGGCGGGCAGGTAGAAGGTCTGCAGCAGCCGTTCGCCGTCGTAGGCATCCACGCGCGCCTGCCGCGACAGCAGTACGGTCAAGGGCGCGGCCCCGGTATCGGCGCCGGCATCGACGTAGGCCTGGGTGGTGCCGGCACGGACGCCGTCGAAGCGCTCGAGCGGCAACATGCCGAAGCCGAACTGTCCACCCTGGGTGCTGGCAAGGTTGCGCCGGTCCATGCGCCCGACCTGCAGGTAGTGGCGCCGGGCCAGGTCATGCCGGTAGTGCAGGTCGTCGAACTGGAAGTGGGTACGGGCGCGCTGGCCGGGCCAGGCGTGGCGCGCGTAGTTCCAGTTGCCGCCGACATGCCCGCTGCGCAGGACGCCCAGCGTGGCGCTGCCATGCGCGTTGAGCGCGTACTGGCTGCCACTGCCGCTGAGCGCGAGCGTCTGCTGGTGCAGCAAGGCGTTCTCGGCATGTTCGCTGGGCGCATGCAGCCCGGCGGCACCAGGCAACGCACTCGGCAGCCAGCGCAATGCGGGAAACAGCAGCAGCGCGCCGTCGCCTTCGTCAAAGATGGCATGCATGTGGGTGGGATCCTCGGACGGGGGGCGCCAGCCGCAGCCCGGCCGGGGTTGGCCATGGATGCAGGCCATGTGGCTGTTGCGCGGCAGCGGCAGGGACAACACCGGCAGCAGTGCCTGCTGCGCGGACGCGGCCACGCCCAGCGCGGCCAACACCTGCGCGGGCTGTTCCAGCTGGACGTGTTCCAGCGTCACCCAGGCAGGCCAGAGACCGGCAGAGCGGCCGAACGCGCGCACTTCCACGCGCTCGCGCTGGCCACTGACAAGATCTTCGAAACCGGCCGGCACCGGGCCCGCCTGGACGGCCACGCAGGCCAGCACCAGGACGAGCGCCACCGCCAGCCGGACAAGGGCGGGAGCAGGAATGCGCATGGCAGGGACGCAGGCATGCCGGCCCCGCAGGGCCGGCGCCCGCGCAATGGCTCAGAGGCTGCTGGCCTTCTGCACCAGCACCAGGCTGACCGGGCCGTCGTACAGGCCGGCGGCGGCGATGGGGCCGGGCGTGGCCTGGGCCACGGTCAGCGGCATTTCGATGGAGGCGCCCGGGATGGCGCCCTGGAACAGCTGGTCGGCGGTGAACGCAATCGGTGCAAGGCCAAGCTCGCGGCCGTTGAGGGTGACCGACAGCGGGATATCGACCGCGCCGGCGGCGGTGACCTTGGGCATCAGCACGGCCGGTTCGGCCAGGCGCACGTCGACATCCAGGCTGGTGTCGTTGGAGAACACGCGCACGCGTTCGCTCCAGCTGCTCAGCCCCTGCCCGGCGCGATACGGCATTTCAACGTCAGCGGGAAGCGCGCTGCCATCGGCCCGGAGCAGCGACAGGGTCGGGTCGACGTTCGCCCAGACGGTGATGTGCGCTTCAACGGCGTGGGCAGACAGTGCGGCGGTAAAGATCGCCAGGCCCAACGCGGCCTGCTTCAGGGTGCGGTACATGTGGTTCTCTCCCATGATTGAAAAACGCCTCGTTCGAGGCGATCACCCACGCTGCAATGTGCAGTGCCGGCGACACGATCACGTTAGGTCTGTGCGCGATGTCTCCCCACGCAACCATTCTTAAACCCATCGCGCACGCGCACGTTCTGCGACAGCGCGCGCGAACCGGACGCAACGCAAGCATTCCGACGCGCGCGCATGCGCATGTTGCGGGTTGCTGCTTTATGCTCGCCGCGGCACGGCGTGGTGTTGGCATTGGCTGAAAGCGAAAGGCGTAGAGCCAGAGCCAGAGCCAGAGCCAAAGCCAGTGCCAGAGCCAAAGCCGTCGTTTGCGCGATGCTGCGTGCAGGGCCGGCGGGTACGGGGGTACGGGGGGCGCCGTGAACCCTTCCATGGGGGCTCTTACCAAACATCCATGTTTGGTAAAGCCCCCGTACCCCCGTACC
>NZ_JASCOP010000118.1:0-12249 GCF_029959395.1 Stenotrophomonas sp. PS02300 | reverse complement strand
CGACCGGCCGTGTGGGGGGGGCGGGGGGGGGCGGGGGTGGCCCCCGGCCAGGCTCAGCTCCATCGAGGTGCGCGCCACCGGCTCGGTGGCCGGGTACGGGGTGCACTCGTCGAAGATCATCACGATGTCCGAATCGAGCACCTTCTGGATCTTCATGCTCTCTTCCGGGCCCAGGAACACCCGGGCGCCGTCGGTCGGCGAGGCGAAGGTGACGCCCTGCTCGGTGATCTTGCGGCGGTGGGCCAGCGAAAACACCTGGAAACCACCGGAATCGGTCAGGATCGGCCCGTTCCAGCGCGCGAAGCCGTGCAGGCCGCCATGGTCGGCGATCACGTCCAAGCCCGGGCGCAGATAAAGGTGGAAGGTGTTGCCCAGGATGATCTCGGCGCCCAGGGCGCGGATCTGCTCCGGCAGGATGCCCTTGACCGACCCATAGGTACCCACCGGCATGAAGGCCGGGGTTTCCACCGTCCCGCGCGGGAAGGTCAGGCGGCCACGGCGGGCGCGCCCGTCGGTGGTCTGGAGCTGGAACTGGAGTCGGGACATGGAGCGGGCATTCGGGCAAATAATTGCCGATTATCGCCGAAAACCGCCGCCGACGCGCTCAATCCCCCTGCGGGAACAACAACATGGCGTCGCCATAGCTGAAGAACCGGTACTTTTCCTCGATCGCGGCGCGGTAGGCCTCGAACACCCGCGCCTGCCCGGCGAAGGCGGAAATCATCATCAGCAGGGTGCTTTCAGGCAGGTGGAAGTTGGTGACCATCGCGTCCACGCTGCGGATCCGGTAGCCCGGGGTGATGAAGATCTGGGTCTCGCCGGCATACGGCAGCAGTTCGCCGTCGCGCATCGCGCTCTCCAGCGCGCGCACCACCGTGGTGCCCACCCCGATCACGCGGCCGCCCGCGGCGCGGGTGCGGCGCACCTGCTGGACCAGTTCCGGGCCCACGTTGAGCCACTCGCGGTGCATCACGTGGTCCTTCAGGTCGTCGGCCCGGACCGGCTGGAAGGTGCCCGCGCCCACATGCAGGGTGACGTGGCCGAAGCCCACGCCCTGCGCGGCCAGCGCCGCCAGCAGCCCTTCGTCGAAGTGCAGGCCGGCGGTCGGCGCAGCCACCGCGCCTACTTCGCGGGCGAACACGGTCTGGTAGCGCTCGCGGTCGTCCAGCCCCGGCTCGCGCTGGATGTACGGCGGCAGCGGCAGCCGCCCGGCGTGCAGCAGCCACTGTTCCAGTGGCTCGGGCACATGGAACTCCAGCACGTAGAACTCTCCATCGCGGCCCAGCACCTCGGCCTCGCCGCCGGCGTCGAGCGCGATCCGGCTGCCCGGCTTCGGCGATTTGCTGGCGCCCACCTGCGCCCGGGCCTGCTGCGCACCGAGCAGGCGCTCGATCAGGATTTCCACGCGGCCGCCGCTGGCCTTCTGGCCGAACAGGCGGGCCGGGATCACCCGGGTATCGTTGAATACCAGCAGGTCGCCGGCCTGCAGCAGCGCCGGCAGGTCGCGCACCTGGCGGTGTTCGAACGCCGCCGGGGCCTGCGGCACCACCATCAGGCGGCTGGCCGAGCGCTCGGCGAGCGGAGCCTGGGCGATCAGTTCAGCGGGAAGGTCGTAATGGAAGTCGGACTTCTTCAAGGGAGCGCACGGCAACGTGTAGACAATGTCGGGCATTGTACGACTGGCCCCCGGTGGCAACGCGAGAAGCGCTGAACGTCGCGCAAAATGCTGCTTTGCAACAGTTTTTTGCGGGGTTATCGCGCGAAAAACCGCGTGATAGCATCGAACCGGAAGTCTGATGCATGAGCCGCATTGCCCCAGGCGCGCGCCCCCGGTCGCGCGTTTTGCATTTGCGCCATGCCGCCAATCGTTTCAGGAGATCTGCAATGAGCTTCATCGAACGCCTCGCCCCCCTTCGCGCCCAGCCCGGCACCCGCCTCACCGCCGGCCTGGATGACGCCACCCTTGAACGCCTGGCTGCCGGCCACCCGCAGCTGGTGGCGGCCGTTGAAGCCGCCGCCGCCGAATTCGAGCGCGTCCGCGCCGACCTGGACGATGTGCTGGCGCTGGATGAGCGCGCCCAGATCGATGCGATGCAGGACGGCTTCGTCAATTTCTACGCCGATGACGCGGTGACCCCGTACGTCGCCCTCGCCGCCCGCGGCGCCTGGGTAGTGACCCTGAAGGGCGCCGTGCTGTACGACGCCGGCGGCTACGGCATGCTCGGCTTCGGGCATACCCCGGAGGCGGTGCTGGAGGCGATGGCGGCCCCGCAGGTGATGGCCAACGTGATGACGCCCAGCCTGTCGCAGCAGCGTTTCATCAAGGCGCTGCGCGCCGAGATCGGGCACCGCCGTGGCGGCTGCCCGTATGCACGGTTCATGTGCCTGAACTCCGGCTCCGAAGCGGTCGGCCTGGCCGCGCGCATCGCCGACGTCAACGCCAAGCTGCAGACCGACCCGGGTGCCCGCCACGCCGGCGCGAAGATCAAGCGGGTGGTGGTCAAGGGCAGCTTCCACGGCCGTACCGACCGCCCCGGCCTGTACTCCGATTCCAGCCGCAAGACCTACATGCAGCACCTGGCCAGCTACCGCGGCGAGGACACCGTGATTGCCATCGCGCCTTACGACGAGGAGGCCCTGAAGCGGGTCTTCGCCGAGGCCGAGCAGAACCACTGGTTCATCGAGGCGATCTTCCTGGAACCGGTGATGGGCGAAGGCGACCCCGGCCGTGCGGTGCCGCCGTCGTTCTATGCGCTGGCCCGTGAACTGACCCGCCAGCACGGCAGCCTGCTGCTGCTGGACTCGATCCAGGCCGGCCTGCGCGCGCACGGCGTGCTGTCGATCGTGGATTACCCCGGCTTCGAAGGCCTGGACGTGCCGGACATGGAGACCTATTCCAAGGCCCTGAACGCGGCGCAGTTCCCGCTGTCGGTGCTGGCCGTGACCGAGCATGCCGCGCAGCTGTACCGCAAGGGCATCTACGGCAACACCATGACCAGCAACCCGCGGGCGCTGGACGTGGCCTGTGCCACGCTGTCGCTGCTGACCCCGCAGGTGCGCGACAACATCCGCCAGCGCGGCGAAGAAGCCGTGCGCAAGCTGGAGCAGCTCAAGGCCGAGCTGGGCGGGCTGATCACCAAGGTGCAGGGCACCGGCCTGCTGTTCTCCTGTGAGCTGGCCCCGCAGTTCAAGTGCTACGGCACCCATTCCACCGAGGAATGGCTGCGCAACCACGGCATCAACGTGATCCATGGCGGCGAAAATTCGCTGCGCTTCACCCCCCATTTCGGGATGGACAGCGACGAACTGGACCTGCTCGTGAACCTGGTCGGCCGCGCCCTGAAGGAAGGCCCGCGCCGGGAACAATCGCAGGCCGCCTGACGGCCGTGCGAGAATGGGAGGTTTCCAGCGGAAACCTCCCATGAAGTCCATCTGCGTCTACTGCGGCTCCAACGCCGGCAGCAAGCCCATCTACACCGAACGTGCCATCGCGCTGGGCGACCGTATCGCCCGCGATGGCCTGCGCTTGGTCTACGGCGGCGGCAACGTCGGCCTGATGGGCACCGTGGCCAATGCCGTGCTGGCCGGCGGCGGCGAAGTGACCGGGGTGATCCCGCAGCAGCTGGCAGACTGGGAAGTGGCCCACCGCGGCCTGACCGAACTGGAAATCGTCGGCTCCATGCATGAGCGCAAGTCGCGCATGTTCGAGCTGTCCGACGCGTTCGTGGCCCTGCCCGGCGGTTTCGGCACCATGGAAGAAATCTTCGAGATGCTCACTTGGCGCCAGCTCGGCATCGGCAACAAGCCGTGCGCCTTCCTCGACGTGGACGGCTTCTACGCGCCCCTGATCGGCATGATCGACCGCATGGTCGAAGAGCGCTTCCTGCACCCGGACCAGCGCGCGGACCTGTGGTACGGCTCGGACATCGACGCGATGCTGGACTGGATGCGCGCCTATGAGCCGGCCCAGGCCTCGAAGTGGATCGACGAGAAGCGCCGCACCGCGCTGATCAGCCCGTAACGAACGTATCCATCGGCGCGGGGCGACCAAGCAGGTAGCCCTGGCCGTAATCACAGCCCAGCTGCAGCAGGGTCTGCCGCTGGGCCATGTTCTCGATGCCCTCGCCTACCGTTTCAATGCCCAGCGTGCGCGCCAGCGACAGCACGCCCTGCACCAGCGCGTAGGTGCTCTGCAGGTCCTGGCCATGCAGGCCGGCGATGAAGCTCTGGTCGATCTTGAGCGTGGAAATCGGGAAGCGGTGCAGGTAGGACAGCGCCGAGAAGCCGGTGCCGAAATCATCCAGCTGCACCAGCACGCCGCGTTCGCGCAGCGTCTGCAGGATCCGCAGCGTGCGCGGGCCATCGTCCAGCAGCGCCACTTCGGTGATCTCCAGCCGCAACCGGTGCGGATCGGCACCGGCCGCTTCGATCAGGCCGAACAGGCGTGAACTGAAATCGGCCGAACGGAAATGCCGCGGCGACACGTTCACCGACAGGTAGCCTTCGCCCCCGCGGGCGAGCTGGCCGATCACTTCTTCGTAGAGCAGCCAGTCGACCTGCTCGATCAGCCCGCTTTCCTCGCCCAGGTCCAGGAACGCGCTGGGCAGCAGCAGGCCGCGGCGTTCGTGGCGCCAGCGCAGCAGCGCCTCGTAGCCCACCACCTGGCCATCGGTCAGGCGCACGATCGGCTGGTAATACGGCAGGAAATCACGGTTGTTGATCGCCCGGCGCAGGTCCGCTTCCAGGTCCAGGCTGCGCAGCGCTTCTTCGCGCATGGCTTCGTCGAACACCGCGCAGCGGTCCTTGCCCTGGGCCTTGGCCCGGTACATCGCCGCGTCGGCGTCGCGCACCATCTCCTCGCCATTGCGGTAACGCGGGCTCCACATCGCGATGCCCAGGCTGCCGGACGGGAACAGCTCGCGGCCCTGCACCCACATCGATTCTTCCAGCGCCACCAGCATGCGCTGCGAGAACTCGCGCGCCGAGGCCAGCCCCTGCTCGCATTCGAGCAGGATCGCGAATTCATCGCCACCCAGCCGCGCCACCACGTCATCGCCGCCCACCATCGAGACGATGCGCTTGGCGACCTCCACCAGCATCTGGTCGCCGGCGGCGTGGCCGATGCTGTCGTTGACCAGCTTGAAGCGGTCCAGGTCCAGGAACAGCACGGCAAAGCGCAGCCCGTCGCGCGAACGCGCACGCGCGATGGCATCCTCCAGCCGGTCCAGCAGGTGCGCGCGGTTGGGCAGCCCGGTCAGCGCGTCATGCAGCGCCTGGTGGGTAAGCCGCTGTTCGGCGCGCAGGCGCTCGCCGATCTGGCCCAGCAGCTTGCCGTTGACTTCGGCCAGCTCGCGGGTGCGCTCTTCAACGCGCTTTTCCAGCTCGGCATGCGCGTTGCGCAGGCGCTCCTGGTCGCGCTGGCGGGCCAGCCCGTTGCCGATGTTCTGGGCCACGAAGGTGAGCAGGCGCTGGTCGTGCGCGGTGAAACTGATCTCCGGCGAATAGCTCTGCACCACGATCACGCCGACCACGTCGTCATCGCTCAGCAGCGGCACGCCCAGCCAGCAGTGCGAGCGCGCGCCGAACTCGTTCACGCTGCCCGAGGCACGCAGTGCATCGATGTGTTCGCGCGAGGCCAGCAGCGGCTGCCGGTTGCGCACGATGTATTCGGTAAGGCCCTTGCTGAACGGTCGTGGCGCACGCGCCGGGTTGTACTCGTCCACCGAGTAGACGAATTCCAGGCCTTCGCCGGATTCATCGACCAGGGCGATGTAGAAATTGCGCGCATCCAGCAGCGTGCCCACCACCCCGTGCACCTGCACGTAGAACTGGGCCAGGCTTTCAGCACTCATCGCCATCTCGGCGATGTTGAACAGGGCCAGCTGCAGCTTCTCGGCGCGGCGGCGTTCGATCACCTCGTCCTGCAGGCTGTGGTTGGCCCGCTGCAGTTCCAGCGTGCGCCGCTCCACCTGGCGCTCCAGCTGCACCTGCGCCTGGCGCCGGTCCATCGCGGTGAGGATGTGCTGGGCCACGTAGCCCAGCAGCGTGCGGTCGGCTTCGTTGTAGCGCACCCGGTGTTCGTAGCTCTGCACTACGATCGCACCGCAGACCCGGCCCTCGCGCAGCATCGGCACGCCCAGCCAGTCCAGGCTTTCCGGCCCGCGGCTGGGGTCGTATTCGTCGCTCATCGCCGCCAGCAGTTCGTTGGACGGCCCGCTCAGCGGCTGCCCATGGCGCAGCAGGGCGAAGGTCAGGCTGCGCGGCATTTCGTGTTCTTCGTAGCTGCGGTCCGGATCGGCCACGAAGCTGTCGCGCTGGTCGGCGAAGTACAGGAAGCGGATCCGCCGGCGCACGTCGTCGTACTCGACGATGTAGCAGTTCTGCGCGTACATCAGCGAATTGAGCACGCGATGGAAGTGCCGCAGCATCTCGGCCATTTCCAGGTCGGCACCGGCCAGGTCGGCGATCTCGTAAAGCGCCTGCTGCAGCCGCTTCGAGTTTTCCAGCGAACGGATCTGTTCACGCTGCCGGGCCAGCGCCAGGGCGTCCTGCAGGCCGGTACGTGCCGCCGCCCACCAGGCGTCATGGGGTGCCGTCCCGTCGGGCAGTGCCACGCGGATCGCGAGGTCGCCGCCCTGGTGCTGCCAGCGGTACAGCGCACCGGTGTCCGGCGCCGGCGGCGGGCCCAGCAGGGCGTCCAGCAGCACGTGCCCGGGTTGGGTGGACGGCGGGTGGCTGATGCAGCCGTCGCCCAGCGCGGCGTCGGACCAGCCCAATGCGAGCTGCGCGCCCTCGGGCAGCAACGCGCACAGCGTCCGCGCAAGCGCGGTGGATACCACCGCGCCACGGTCCGGATGCCCCGAGGTCGTCACTGCCTGGCTGGACAACATGTTCATCTCTTCTGGCGCCGGAGAACCGGCACCTCCCCTGTACCCCGAGCATAACGCGCCCCCCGGGGGGCAATGGAAGCCCTTGACCCCATTGCCTGCCCTGGGCCGTTGTTCGCTGTGTCTTCCCGCTGGGTCCACCCTTGTGAATTCCGCCGCAGCTCCTGTCCCGCGCCGCTATGCGCAGGCCCATTCAGCGCTTACTCTGTGCGCCGTGGATGCCGCTGCCCTGCCAACCGACGAATCGCTGATGCTGGCCTGGGCCGGTGGTGACCTGCGCGCGTTCGAGGCCCTGTACGCCCGCCACCGCAACCGCCTGTACAGCTTCCTGCTGCGCCAGCTGCGCGATGCGGCGCTGGCCGACGAGATGTTCCAGGACGTCTGGCAGCGGGTGATCGCCGCACGCGAGGGCTGGCAGCCCGAGGCGGCCTTCACCACCTGGCTGTTCCGCATTGCCCATAATCGGCTCAACGATCATTGGCGGGCGTCACGCCATCGGCCCACGGCGCCCGGCGATGCCGACGAGCGGGTGGCGCGGATGAGCGACACCCGCACCCCGGAGAGCCAGCTCTCCGATTTCGAGCAGCGCCGCCGCCTGCAGCTGGCCATGGAGCAGCTGCCCGATGACCAGCGTACGGTGCTGCAGCTGCGGCTGGAACAGGAACTGAGCCTGGAGGAGATCGCGCAGATCACCGGCGTGGGCCGTGAAACGGTCAAATCGCGGCTGCGCTATGCGATGGACAAGCTGCGCGCGGAGTTGAGCCCATGAACCGCCCTGATCCACTGACGCCGGAAGAACGCGAGCTGGCCCGCCTGCTCGGTCGCCCCGCGCCGGCCGCGCCGCCTGCGGCCGTGGACGAGGCCGTGCTGGCCGCTGCGCGTGCGGCGGTGCAGCCTGGTGCCGTCGCTGACGGCCCCCCGGCAGCTGCTGCCCCGGTGCGCGGCACGACCCGCCCGCGCTCCCGCCTGCCTGCGGTGTTCGGCCTGGCGGCTTCGCTGGTGTTCGCGGTGGGCATCGCCTGGCAGCTCAAACCCGAAGCACCGCCGCCGGCCGCGCCGGTACCGGCGGCGGCGGAACCCGCTGCGGATGCGGCGGCCGATGCCCCGGCTGCTGCCGAAGCAGGCCCCGCTGCTGCAGCCACGGCCGAAGCCGCCGCGCCAGTGAGCGCGGAGCCCGCAACGCCCGCTGCAGCGACCAGACCACAGGCCGCGCGTGCTGCGTCGGCGCCCAAGACCGCGCCAGCCCCCTTGCCGCCGCCTCCGCCGGCACCGGCCCCCATGGCGGCGCCGATGGCAGCACCCAGCCCGCCCGATGCCGTGGTGCAGGCCGATGAGGCCACCGCACTCGACCGCGTGGTGACAACCAGCAGCCGCATCGACGAATCACGTGAACGCACCCAGGCCAAGGGCGCTCCTGGTGTGATGCGTCGTGCCGCACCTGCAACTGCCCCTGCGCCTGCTGCGGCGTCGGCCTACGGCACGTTGTCGGCCAATGCCATCACCGTGGCGGTGGATGCCGACGCCGCACTGCCCCGCCGGCAATGGCTCAAGCGCATCCGCGAACGTCGCGACGACGGCGACGTGGATACCGCGCGCGCCAGCCTGGAACGCTACCTGCAGCACTACCCGGAAGCGCGCATTCCGCAGGATCTGCGCGAGCTGCTCGACCCCCACTAGAATGGCGGGGATGCCCGATACACTCGCCACCGCCGTCAGCCACAGCCTGGAAATCAAACACAGCCGTTTCGTCGCGCATGCCGCGCCGATCGGGTCTGCCGAAGACGCGTTGGCGTTCCTGCAGCAGGTGGCCGTGCCCGATGCCACCCACAACTGCTGGGCGTACCGCCACGGCAACGAGTACCGCTCCAGCGATGACGGCGAACCGGCCGGCACCGCCGGCCGCCCGATCCTGGCGGCCATCGACGGCCAGGGCTTCGATCGCGTCATGGTGGTGGTGATCCGCTGGTATGGCGGGATCAAGCTGGGCGCGGGCGGGCTGGTACGGGCCTATGGCGGCACCGCCGCCGAGTGCCTGCGCACCGCGCCACGGCTGCCGCTGGTGGCGCTGACCGAGCTGACCGTGCAGGCCGCATTCGAGGACCTTGGCGCATTGCATGCCGCATTGGCGGCGCACCTGGCCGAAAAACTGGACGAAACGTTCACCGCCTCGGGCGTGGAACTGCACGTCCGCCTACCCGCCGATCAGGCCGACCCGTTGAAAACCCGCCTGCGCGACGCCACCCGTGATCGTATCCGCGTGCATTCGCGCACCGAACCAGGCCTTGTCCATGACTGAACCCTCTTCCGCACCGGAACCCGCGCTGCGCCGCCTTGGCAGCCTGGGCACGTTGTGGCCGTTCGTGCGCCGGCACGGCGGGCTGTTCTCGGCCTGGCTGGTAGCGCTGGCGGTCTCCTCGACCGCCACGCTGAGCCTGCCCCCGGCGGTGAAGCTGATGATCGACCACGGCTTCAGCGGCAACGGGCAGATCAACCGCGCGTTCGCCCTGCTGTTGCTGGTAGCAGTGGTGCTGGGGCTGGCCACGGCGGCGCGCTTCTTCTTCGTCTCGCTGCTGGGCGAGAAGGTGGTGGCCGACCTGCGCAGCCGCCTGTATGCCCACCTGATCTCCCTGGGCGCCGGCTTCCACGACCGCAGCCGCAGCGGCGAGCTGGTCTCGCGGCTGACCGCCGACAGCGAACTGCTGCGCAGCGTGATCGGCTCGACCATGTCGGTGGCCCTGCGCAGCAGCGTCACGGTGGTGGGCAGCCTGGTGATGCTGTTCGTGACCAGCCCGCGCCTGGCCGCATGGTCGCTGGTCGGCATTCCGCTGGCGGTGCTGCCGATCGTGATCGGGGCGCGGCGCGTGCGTGGCATTTCGCGCGCCAGCCAGGACCGTATCGCCGATGCCAACAGCCTGGCCGCCGAAACGCTGGGCGCGGTGCGCACGGTGCAGGCGCACGCGCGCGAACCGTATGAACGCAACCGCTTCAACGAAGCACTGGCCGAATCGATCCGCGCCGCGCGGCGCCGTATCGGCGCGCAGTCGCTGGTGACGGCCACCGCCATCGTGCTGGTATTCGGTGCCATCGTGGGCGTGCTGTGGCTGGGTGCGCATGACGTCAACGACGGCCGCATGACCGCCGGCACCCTGGGCCAGTTCGTGCTGTACGCGCTGATCGGCGGTGGCTCGGTCGGTGCGCTGGCCGAAGTATGGAATGAACTTCAGCGCGCGTCCGGCGGCATGGGCCGCATCGCCGAGCTGCTGCACGAAGACATCGAAATCACCGCGCCGCGTGATCCGTTGCCGTTGCCGCAGCCGCTGCGCGGCGAGATCCGCTTCCAGGACGTGGTCTTCCATTACCCACAGCGCCCTGACACCGCGGCACTGGCGCACTTCGGCCTGCATGTGCGCCCGGGCGAAACCGTGGCGCTGGTCGGGCCTTCCGGCGCCGGCAAGAGCACGGTGCTGTCGATGCTGCTGCGCTTCCATGATCCTGCCGCTGGCAGCGTACTGGTGGATGGCGTGGACGTGCGCAGGGTCGATCCGGCGCAGCTGCGCGCACAGATGGCACTGGTGCCGCAGCAGCCCACGCTGTTTGCCAGCAGCGCGCTGGAGAACATCCGCTACGGCCGCCTGGAAGCCAGCAACGAAGAGGTGCAGCGTGCCGCGGAAGCCGCCGAAGCCGACGAGTTCCTGCAGGCACTGCCCGATGGCTACCTGAGCGAGCTGGGCGAGCGCGGTGCGCGCCTGTCCGGTGGCCAGCAGCAGCGCATCGCGATCGCGCGTGCGCTGCTCAAGGACGCGCCGATCCTGCTGCTGGACGAGGCCACCAGCGCGCTGGATGCGCAAAGCGAACGTGCGGTGCAGCAGGCGCTGGAGCGCCTGATGGCCGGGCGCACCACGCTGGTGATCGCGCACCGGCTGGCCACGGTGCTCAAGGCCGACCGCATCGTGGTGATGGACCACGGGCGGATCGTCGCGCAGGGCACCCACGCCGAGCTGCTGGCCGAAGGTGGGCTGTACGCTGAACTGGCCAAGCTGCAGTTCATCGATTGATGACGCACCGATAACGCGGCAGGTTGCATGGTGGCAGCGCCCCATGAACCTGCTGCAGGAGGTGTTTGATGTCGTTCCGTCAGTTTCCCGCGACCGATGCCAATGGCGAAGACCATGTGGTCATCGAATTCAAGGACGAGGCCGGCGATACCGCCGCCGACCCGCATGTCCGCTACGAATTGGCCGATGGCCGTCATCTGGTCCGTGAGGGTCGGATTTACCGGACCAGCGGTGGCGAGCTCACCCTGACCACCTGACTGGTCAATTAATCGCCACCCATCTTGACAGCGTTGCCCCACGGGGGCTGCGCACGGTTATCCACATGCTTGTCCGCATTTCATCCACACCCCCTGTGGATGAATGCGACAGGCTGTCAGCGCGGCAGCACCCGCCCGATGCCGGTGGCGTCGATTTCCACCGCCGCCCGCTGCAGCGCGTCCAGATCGCTGCCGGCCACGAAGCCCATCCGGAAATGCACTTCGCCACCCGGGGTGCGCGAGGAGTGGATGGAGGCCAGGCTGACCCCGTGCCGCTCGAACACATGCAGCAGCTCACGCAGTGAACCCGGGCGATCCTCCGGCAGGTGCACGCTGATCGCGTTGCGCTCGGTCAGGTCGGCCAGCAGGTAGCCCACCCGTTCAAAGGTGTAATTGCCCGCCTCCAGCAGCGCCTTGCCCTGGTGCTCGCGGTTATCCAGCAGCAGCCGCTCACGGAACGCGGCGCGCGCGGCATCATCGCCCTGCTCCACCTGCCGGCGCAGTGCCTGCAGCTGGCCCAGCAGGCGGTCCAGCATCGGCGCCACGTGCGGGTTGCCGAACTGGATGTCCTCGTAGATGGCCGGATTGAGTGAGAGGATGCGCGCGATGATCGCCGTATCCAGTTCGAACGAGGCCGAGCGGTACGGCATCAGCTCCGACAGCGGCCCCAGCAGCGGCGCGTACTCGCGCAGCACCCCCGCCTGGGCCAGGTGGGTGGCATGCACCATGGCCTGCACCAGCGCCATCACCTGGTCGTGGTGCTCGGGCGTGGCGCGCACGCACTCGGCTTCCAGCGCCGCGCACAGCTCGTCTACCCATGGCTGCCAGTGCGACAGGCGCGCTTCGCACACCACCATCACCCGGCCCTTCAGCGTGGGCGCCTTGGGCGGTGCGGTCATCGGGTGCAGGCCGACCACCTCGGCCTGCGAGGCCAGCATCGCAGCCACCGGCTCGCTCTTTACCGAGGTCACATCCAGCCACAGCCGGCCGGCGTCGCGGCCGGCCGCACGGGGGCCCGAATCGGCCATCAAGGCCGGCGGGGGGTGGTAT
>NZ_JASCOP010000117.1:0-12360 GCF_029959395.1 Stenotrophomonas sp. PS02300 | reverse complement strand
GCTGCAGGGTGTCCGACGAAGCGCAGCCACGCAGGGCGTGGCTCTACGACGACACGGTCTGCAGGCCGTTTGTCGTAGGCTCCGAACCCATGACCAGCCCACCCCCGGCCGCACCCACCCGCTCCATGATCGTCGCCGGCCTCTCCACCGTGGTGGAGTGGTACGACTTCACCCTGTACCTCTACCTTGCGACCGTGTTGTCGCGGGTGTTTTTCGGCGGCGGCGACAACGCCCTGCTGGCCACCCTGGCCGGGTTCGCGGTGAGTTACCTGATGCGTCCCCTCGGCGCGCTCTGCTTCGGCCACCTCGGTGACCGCTTCGGCCGGCGCTACATGCTGCTGGCCTCCATGGCCCTGATGACCGTGGCGATGCTGGCCACCGCGCTGCTGCCCACCTTCGACAGCATCGGCGCCACCGCCGGCGTGCTGTTGCTGCTGCTTCGCTGCGTCATGGCGTTCTCGGTAGGCGGCGAATACACCGGCGTGGTGGCCTACCTGCTCGAAAGCGCACCCCTGCGCCGGCGCGGACTGGTCACCTCGCTGGCCTCCGCCGCGAGCGAAGTCGGCGCCCTGCTTGCCGTGGCACTCTCGGCACTGACCGTGGCGCTGCTCAGCAGCGCCCAGCTCGATGGCTGGGGCTGGCGCATTCCCTTCTTCATCGGCGCCGCCCTGGCCGGCGCGATCCTGCTCGCGCGCTCGACCATGCACGAATCGCCCGAGTTCGAACGCCAGGTGGCCGCCGGCACCGTACCCACCTCACCGATCCGCGACACCTGGCGCTTCCACCGCGGCGCGGTCGCGCGCACCTTCGCCATCTCCGCCCTGGGCTCCATCACCTACTACGTCGGCATCACCTACGTACCCGCGTTCCTCGGCTCGTCCAGCGACATCGGCGAATCCAAGGCACTGTGGCTGTCCACCATCGCCGCCGTCGCCGTGATCGGCGTGACCCCGCTGGCCGGCGCGTTGTCCGACAAGGTCGGGCGCCGACCGGTGCTGATCAGCCTGGCGCTGCTCTCGGCATTGCTGCCGCTGACCATGTTTGGCCTGATGGCCACCGGCAGCGCCGTCCAGATCGCCTTGGCCGCCGTCGTGCTGGCCTGCCTGGCCGGCGGCGTCAGCGCCGTCGCCGCACCGGCCACCGCCGAACAGTTCCCCGGCGAAGGCCGGCTCAGCGGCCTGGCGCTGGGCGTGACCATGGCCACCGCCTTCTTCGGCGGCGCCACCCCACTGCTGGCCGAACTGCTCGTACGCCACACCGGCTGGGCGGCCGCACCCGGCGCGATGATCGCGGCCGTCGCGCTGTTGGTATTGCCCGTTCTTTGGGGCCTGCGGGAAACACGCCCGACCTGATTGCGCAGCCACGCGCGAACCACGCTACATCTCGGTGCGGCGGGTCCCGGGCGCGTGGCGACGCGTTCATTGGAATGGCGCCCACTGGTCACGGGGCGCGGCGTGGCTCTACCGGGGGGGTATTACGTGCCGCCTTGAGTGGGCAGCGGGGCGGGGACGTTCAACAATCCCCCGGCCGCCACATACGCCGCCAACGCCTGGCCCTGGCTCAGCAGGTGCCGTTCCATCGTGCGCTCGGCCGCCTCCGCATCGCGCCGGCGGAAACACTCCATCAACTCGCGATGTTCCGCCAGCGACTGCGCCGTACGCCCCGGCGTCAACAACTGCCGGCCGCGATGCATCTTCAGAATGCGGTGCAGATCATGCGTGATCCGGATCAACCACGGATTACCGGCGTAGTGCTGCACCGTCTCATGGATCAGATAGTTGTTGCGGTAGTAGTCGGCAATGTTGCCCTCCGCCGCCGCCGCCTCCATCGCCGCATGCAGCGCCTCCAACTGCTGCACCCCCGCATCATCGATGTGCTTCACCGCCTCATGCGCACAGCGCCCTTCCAGCATCGCCATCACCGGAAACAGCTGGTTCAGATCCTCCAGCGTCAGCCGCGTCACCCGCGCCCCACGCCCCGCATCGATCTGCACCAGCCCCTCCGCCGCCAGCAGCTTCAGCGCCTCGCGCAACGGCGTACGGCTGATCCCCAGCTCCTCGCAAAGCCCCGGCTCATCAATCCACTCACCCGGAGGCAAGCGATAGTCATAAATGCGCTCACGCACATGCTCGGCCACCTCTTCATAGAGAGGCGCGCGCTTTTTAGAGGAACGCGGGGCAGGGGCAATAGCCATGAACGAATTGTATTCCTTCTTTCCCGTGGCCACCGACACACCGTCAAAGGTGGGTCGGGGCGGGGTTGCGGGGGTGTGAGCCGCATGGATGCGGCGACCAAGCCTACATGGACGTACTTGCGGCGTCCCCCGCAACCCCGCACCGTCCCGCCAAGCCGCGGAGGCTCTGGCAATGGGCTGTTGCTCTTGATGTTGCTTGCAGCCTTACATCCAGCCAGGAACAACAAACAGCAGCCAAGCCAACAGCGGCCCGAACACCACCACCAGCCCGCTGTACACCAGGAACCGGCGGAACAGCGACTCGCGCTCTTCCTTGGCCGCCGACGCCACCACCAGCGCACCGTTGGTCGAAAACGGACTCACATCCACGATCGTCGACGACACCGCCAGCGCGCAGATCACGCCCGCCGCGCCCAGGTGCCCCTGCAGCAGGAACGGCACCGCCAACGGAATCGTCGCGCCCAAGACCGCCGCCGACGACGCAAACGCCGACACGATCCCGCCCACATAACAGACCAGCAGCGCCCCCAGCAGCGGAATACCGATGTTCGACACCCCGTTGCCGATGAAGTCCACCGAACCGGCCTTCTCCAGCACCCCCACATACGTCACCACACCGCAGATCAACAGCACCGTCGACCAGCTGATCCCATCCACCGCACCCTTCTGGCTGGCCGGCGACAACAGCGCCAGCACCACCGCCACCGTGATCGACACCAGCCCCACATTGAGGTTGTAGATCAACGCCGCCACGCCCAACCCGACCAGCCCCACCAGCGTGAACAACCGCTCGCGCGTGATGCCCACCGCCTCCAGCGCATCCGGATCGTTCGACAACGTCCCGCCGCCCGCCGACACCAGCGCCCCGTGGCCCTCGATCGCGAACTGCCGCGACGACGCCTGCGGCCCACCGGCCAACGCCAGCTCACCGCCGCCCATCGCCACCGCACCGCGCCGCATCAACGCTACCCCGCCGAATGCGAAGAAACAGATCGTCGCCATCATGAAGTTGAAGCCCAGGCTGGTCAGGAACACCGCCATCTCCGTCACTTCCAGCCCCGCCTTCTGCACCACCCCGTTGGTGATGCTGCCGTACACACTGATCGGCGAGAACCCACCCGCCTGCGCGCCATGGATCACCAGCAGGCCCATCATCAGCGGGTTGATCTTGTATTGCTTCGCGAACCGCAGCGCCACCGGCCCGATGATCGCCACCGCCGCCGGACCCAGCGCACCGAACGCAGTCAGTACCGCCGTGACCACGAACATCACCCACGGAATGGCCACGATCCGCCCGCGCACCGCCCGCACCGCCCAGTGCACCAGCAGATCGATCGTGCCGTTCTTCTGCGCGATCGCGAACAGATACGTAATACCCACCAGGGTCAGGAACAGATCGCCCGGGAAGCCGCCCAGCACCTCCTTGCCCTCCATCCCCACGAAGATGCCGCCGATGATGAAGGCCAGCGCAAACGCTACCGCACCCATGTTGATCGGCAGGGCAGTGGCGATGATGAACATGATCACCAGACCGATGATCGTTGCAATTTGTGGACTCATGCGCCCTCCCAGACACGTGATTCGCGTACCGCACGGATGGGAACCCGCCATCCACGGGGTGTGGCGTGCTACAGGTGGAGCCAACCGCTCATTGCAGGCGACCGAGTGCGCGTTGCACCCAGTCCGCCGCACCGTCCAGGTGCTGGAATTCTTCGACCGCGCGGACCTCGCAGCACGGATACGCGCTGGCTACCATGCGCGCCAGCGCGGTGCCCGGGCCCAGTTGCAGGAACACCCGCGCACCGCGTTCGAACAGCTGGCGCATCACCTGCGCCCATTCGATGGTCTGCGCCAGCTGTGCCGACAACGTGTGCACGCTGCCGGCGTGGTCGCGCACCACCCGCCCATCGATGCCGGCCAGCACCGGCAGGCCCGGCGGCTGCCACGCCACCGCCTCCAGCGCAGCGGCGAAGCGCGGAACCGCCGCCTGCAGCAAGGGCGTGTGCGAAGGCACGTGCACCGGCAACGGGCGAATATCCGCACCAGCAGCGCGCGCATCGGCAGCCATCGCCTGCAGTCCAGCCAGCGCACCCCCCACGATGAAATGATCATGGCCATTGACGATGGCGATGTACGCGCCATGCGCCGCGCACAGCGACTGCACCCGCGCGCGGTCCAGTCCCAGCACGGCGTGCATGCCTGAGTCGGCGGGGCTGGCAGCATCCATGTAACGCGCACGCTGCGCCGCCAGGGCCAGGCAGGCGCGTATATCGAAGCTGCCGGCGATGGCATGTGCCGCCAGCTCACCAATGCTGTAACCGGCCACCATGCCCGGCACCGGCAGCCCAGTGCGAAGCGCCTGCCAGTGCGCCAGGCTGGCCGCACACAGCAGCGGCTGCGCCAGCGCGTTATCAAAGCGCGCCTCCGCGCCTGCCGCAGCGAACACGTCCTGGCCCAGCACCTCACTTAATCCGTCAAGCACCTCACGCGCCGCCGCGTTGTCGCGCACCCGGTCGAACATCGCCGGGTGCTGCGCGCCTTGGCCGGGGCAGAGCAGGGCAAAGCTCATGCTGCCTCCTGCTGCAGCAGGAAAACGCTGCACGCCAGCAGGTCTGCACTGCCGCCCGGGCTCAGCCGGCGGGCCACGAACGCCTCGCCCAGCTGCTGCAGGCGCGGGCGCCAACCGGCGGCGAACGCACCGCCATCGGCCATGAACGTGGCCGCCTGGGTGCGGGCCCAGTGCAGGCCTTCGGCACCGCCACGATGCAGCAGGTTGATGTCATCCAGTTTGGCCACCAACGCCATCAGCGTGTGGCACAGCGCGGCCTCGCGCGGAAGACCGGCCGCCAGCGCTTCGCGCAGGGTCGGCAGCGCCAACGTGCGCAGCATCGGATACCCCGCGGCCGCCTGTTGGCGCACCCCGGCAATGCCATGCCGGGCGCGCACGCGCTGGCCCGGGCTGTGCGGATCCAGCGGCGCGGCCAGCAGCTCAGGCGACCAGTGCCGGACGCCCAGGCAGACCTGCTCGCCCGACACCGGCAGCCCCATGCTGCGGCAACGCGCAGCCGCCGCCACCAGCAGCCCAAGACTGAAGATCGCACCCCGGTGCGTATTGATTCCCCCGGTGGCACGCAACATTGCTGCCTCGGCCTGGATGCCCAGCGTGCGCAGCGCAGGGAACGGCGCATCGTCCGCACCGGCCAGCGCGATATCGCGGAAGTAGTGGCGCAACGCAAACAGGCTGCGCAGGAAGGTACCGGCATCCATGTCGTCATGGCTGCCCGGATCGAACGGCGTCACCAGCCCCGGCTTCGGCGCCACTGCCAGCTCCGCATGCAGGCTGTCCACCGCCAGCCGCCCCAATCGCACGGAATCGACGCAAGGCCGCAGAACGTTCAGAACCGCGCTCACCAGGCGACCCCGTAGTGCCACGCCCTGCGTGGCAACCCCACACACCCAAACAGGTTCGACCGCAACTCCAACCCGGCCCCATCCACCCGCTTCACCAGCACTTGCCGCGACCCACCGCCATACTCGCGCCAGTTCACCGCCCCGCCATCGGGCAGGCTCAGCTCACCATCCACGCGCCGGCCAAAGCGCAGCTCCCACGCCTGCACGGCAGCAACCAGCGCGTCGGCATCCGGCGCGGTTTCGACATCCCACAGCAGGTCGATATCCGACCGCGCATGCACGTACTGCAATCCGGTCAGCACCTGCCAGGCAAACGCGCCGAACACCCGGGCGGGCGCCAACCTGTCCAGCGCCGCCAGCGCGTCTTGCCACGCCTCCGGCAATCCGGGGTGCACCCGCACCTCCGCCAGTTCCAGCGGCGCCTGCTGGCGCACGATGTCGCCCAGCGGTACCCGCAGGCCCAATCGCTGCTTGCCCTCGGCGGGGGGAAGGGGAACACCGAGGCGCACGCGGGGATCGGGATCATCGGCAGCGCGGCGCGCCACCACGGCGGGCCAGCCCTGGGCAAACCACGCCGCCAGGCGCGCGTCATGCGCGGCCACGTCAGCCCGCCAATCGGCCTGCGCCGACAGCCAGACCAGCGCGTGGCGGGCAGGCCGGTCAGGCATCGCCGGCGGCCACCTGTGCAGCCACGCGCGCGGCCAGGGTTCGGCCACCACGCTCGGCACCGCGCTGCGCGCGGCGGTCGCCGTCGGCCGGCGTGCGCAGTGCGTCCAGCAAGGCCTGGGCCAGATCGCCGTGCCATACCGACTGCACCGCGCCCATCGCAACGTAGTTCTCCACGCCCGGCGCGAACACCGGCGAGCTCTGGCTCAGCGCCTGCAGTTTCTCGAGCGGCTGCTTGGTCACCCGTGCCATCGCGCGCAGGTCCATCACCCGCACCTGCGCATCGGGCAGGGCATGGATGTGGTCGGCCATCAGCCCGAACGACAGGAACCCGCCACTGACCGATTCGCCGTACACCAGCGTGACCAGGCGCGCGCCACGGCGACGGGCCAGGTCCAACGTCTGCGCCAGGTGCGCGAAGTAACCATTGATGCCCAGCAGTTCATCGCGGCGCGCCAGCCGTTGGCCGGCGGTATCGACCAGCATCACGATCGGGCGCTGCGGGTACTCGGCGGTGCTCGCCAATACCGTTTCGGCCAGCACCAGCGCGTGATCCACGCCCACTTCGATCTTGTCGGTGGTGCCGATCACAGTCACCTCGCCGTCGTCGGTGGTGGCGGTGCCGGTCAGTACCGAATCGGTGACGGTAATGGCGTGCCCACGCGGAAACAGCGCGTCGAGCAGGGTATTGAGCAGCATGGTCATGGCAGGCTCCGGTCAGCGGTGGCGGCCAGGAAGTCATCGGTATCCAGCAGCGGCAGCCGCTGCGGATCGTCGATGCCGAGCCGTGCCCAGATTTCCAGCCCATCGCGGCAATCGCCCCAGGCCTGCGCGCGCGCCTTGAGGGCGGCGTGGCGGGCCTGCAGCGCCGCCAGGGCGGTATCGGTGCCGGTGCTGGCGGCATCCGGCTGCAGGGCATCCCATGCCGCCTGCGCGAACGCCTCTATCGCATCGGGTACCAGCACCTGGGCCTGGTCGATCAGGTAGCGGTGCTTGCCGCCGGTGACCCGCCAGACCAGGGCGCGGTCGCGCGCATCGAACTCTTCCACGCCGCGCACCGTTTCGATCACCTCCGGGCCGGACAGCGACAGCCGGCCTTCCTCGGACATGATCACCGTGGTGCAGCAGCGGGCCACGATGCCCATGCCACCGAACGCGCCGTTGCCGCTGCCGATCAGCGCCAGCACCGGTACCCCGGCGGCGCGCGTGGCCAGCACCGCGCGCATGATTTCGGAAATGGCGATCAGCCCGGCGTTGGCCTCATGCAGGCGCACGCCGCCGGTATCGAGCAGCAGCAGTACGCCCTCGGGGCGGGTCTGCACGGCGCGTTGCAGCAGGCCGGTGAGCTTGGCGCCGTGCACTTCGCCCACGCCGCCGCCCATGAACTGGCCCTGCTGCGCGGCTACCAGCACGCGCCTGCCGCGCAGCTGGCCTTCGCCCACCACGATGCCGTCGTCGAACGCGGCGGGCTGGTCCAGCTGGGCCAGGTGCGGGCTGATCGCGCGCTGCGCGGGCCCCAGCAGTTCCTTGAACGAGCCGCTATCCAGCAGGCCGGCGATGCGCTCGCGCGCGTCGGCTTCGTAATAGCTGTGGCGGTGGGCCAGGCTCATGCGCTGTCTCCGGCGTGCAGGGTTTCCACTGCCTGGTCCAGCCGCAGGCTGACCACGGCGGGGGTGGCGCCGGCGTCGTTGATCGACACCTGCACATCGCGCAGCGGGTGGCGGCGGGCGAAATCGGTGATCACCGCTTCCCAGATCGTGCCGAAGCCGCGCGCGGCGGTGATGATGCGCACCGCCATCGCACCGTCCAGCGCGGCCGGTTCCAGCAGGATTTCCAGGTTGCCCGAGGCCAGCACGCCGACCAGCACCGCATCGGTGGGGAAGTGCACGGCCTGGGTGCCGGTGAAGCGATAGTCGAGGGTTTCCATGGCAGGTTCCCTTACCAGTTGCGGAAGCGCTTGGGCGGGTCGTACAGGCCGCCGGACCAGCGCACGAGGTCTTTCACCGAACGCGCGGCCAGCAGGTCGCGGCTGGCATCGCGCACGTGGATGCCCAGGTCGGCCGGGCGCTGGATCACGCCCCGGTCGCGCAGGTTCTCCACCATGGCGCGGTCGCGGCCCAGGCCCACGGCGGTGTAGCCGGCCACGCCGCGGATCGCCTGTTCGCGTTCCTCCGGGGTGCGGCACAGCAGCAGGTTGGCGATGCCTTCTTCGGTGAGCACGTGGCTGACGTCGTCGCCGTAGATCATCACCGGCGGCAGCGGCATGGCCGCGCGTTCGGCCAGTTCCCAGGCATCCAGCCGATCCACGAAGGCCGGGGCCATGTGTTCGCGGAAGGTTTCCACCATCTGCACCACCAGCTTGCGCCCACGCGGCATTTCACCGGGGCGGGCGGCCTGCTGGCCGGCCTTCAACCAGGCGTCGCTGGCATGGCGGCGGCCGCGCGCGTCCGAGCCCATGTTGGGCGCGCCGCCGAAGCCGGCGATGCGGTCGCGGGTGGCGGTGGAGCTGTTGCCCTGCAGGTCGATCTGCAGGGTGGAACCGATGAACATGTCGCACGCATACAGCCCGGCGGTCTGCGAGAACGCGCGGTTGGAGCGCATCGATCCATCCGCGCCGGTGAAGAACACATCGCCGCGCGCGGCGATGTACTTCTCCATGCCCAGCTCGGAGCCGAACGAGTGCACCGATTTGACGAAGCCCGATTCGATCGCCGGGATCAGCGCCGGGTGCGGGTTGAGCGCCCAGTGCTGGCAGATCTTTCCCTTCAGCCCGAGCGATTCGGCGTAGGTGGGCAGCAGCAGTTCAATGGCGGCGGTATCGAAACCGATGCCGTGGTTGAGCCGGTTGACCCCGTATTCGGCGTAGATGCCCTTGATGGCCATCATCGCCATCAGCACCTGGATCTCCGAGATCTGCGCGGGGTCGCGGGTGAACAGCGGTTCGATATGGTTCGGGCGCGGCGCCTGCACCACGAAGTTGACCCAGTCGGCGGGAATGTCGACGCGGGGCAGGGTGTCGACGATCTCGTTGACCTGGGCGATGACGATGCCGCCGCCGAACGCGGTGGCTTCGACGATCACCGGGGTGTCTTCGGTGTTGGGGCCGGTGTAGAGGTTGCCGTGGCGGTCGGCGGCCTGGGCGGCAACGAGGGCGACACGCGGGGTGAGGTCGATGAAGTAGCGGCCGAACAGTTCCAGGTAGGTGTGGATGGCGCCGATCTGGATGCGCCCTTCGGCGACCAGGTTGGCCAGCCGCACCGACTGCGGGCCGGAGAAGGAGAAGTCGAGCTTGGAGGCGATGCCGCGTTCAAATACATCCAGGTGCGAGGGCAGCGACAGCACCGACTGCACCATGTGCAGGTCGTGGACCCGGGCCGGGTCGAGGTCGGCCAGGCACTGGGCGAGGAAATCGGCCTGTTTCTGGTTGTTGCCCTCCAGGCAGACCTTGTCGCCCGGCTCCAGCAGCGCGTGCAGCAGGGCGATGGCATCGTCGGCGGCGACGTTGCGGCCACGCGCCCAGGGGGCGGCGCGTTCAAGCCGGGCCTGGCGGCCGCGCTCCAAGGTGTCCCAACTGGGGTTCATCGACGGGCATCCGAATGACGTTTCGGTAATTACGCCATAATTACGGACGGCGGTGCAACCCGCAGCGCAGCATAAAAAAGGCCCGCCAGGAGGCGGGCCCATTCAGTTTTAAGTGGCGCGGCGGATCAGTACTTCCAGCGCAGGCTCGCGGAAATGAAGCGCGGTTCGCCGTAGTTGTTGTAGTCCAGGTTGGCCCAGTAGGTCTTGTCCAGCGCGTTGCGCACGCTCAGGGTGGCGGTCCAGCTGTCGCTGATCTGGTAGTTGGCGTGCAGGTTGACCAGCATGTAGGCCGGCTGGCGCACGGTGCGGGTGCCGCCCAGCGGGTAGGGGATGTTGTAGCCCTCCACTTCGCTCTGCCAGGAGAAGCCACCGCCCACGGTCAGGCGGTCCAGCACGCCGGGCAGGCGCACGCTGGTGCTGAGCTGCAGGAAATCCTCGGGCAGGTTGGCGTAGATCAGGTCGGTGGTGGCGCGGGTCACCTTGACGTGGGTGTAGCCGGCATTGACGGTCCAGCCCGGGCGGATTTCGCCGTTGATGTCCATTTCCCAGCCGCGCGACTTGGTGCCGTTGACGCCGATGTAGGCCGAGCTGCCATCGCTGAGCGAGCCATCCGGCAGGCTCATGTCACGCACGGCGTAGTTGTCCTGCTTGGCTTGGAAGATGGCGGCGTTGGCAGTCAGGCGGCCGTCGAACCACTGCGACTTGATGCCGGCTTCCAGGTTGGAGCCTTCCACCGGGGCGAGCAGGTTCTCGTTGCGGTCTTTGTAGTTCTGCGGGTTGAAGATTTCGGTGTAGCTGGCGTACACCGAGAAGTCGGGGACGATGTCGTAGACCAGGCCGACGTAGGGGGTAACTTCGTCGGTGACCTTGTACTGGCCGCTGGTGCCGGTATAGGTGCCGGCGGCGTTGTAGGCGCGGGTCAGGGTTTCCCAGCGGCTCAGGCGCGCGCCGGCGATCAGCGAGAGCGGGTCGGCCAGGCGCAGGCGGGTGGAGGCGTACACGCCGCTCTGCCGGGTGCGTGCGATGCGGCGGGCGCCGGTGCGGCTGGCGGTCAGCTCGGGAATGTCGCCGTTCCAGTTGCGGATGTCGGGGATGTTGTAGCGCCAGTTGGCCACCGAGGTGAGGGTCCAGGTGGTGGCTTCGAGGTCGGACCAGCTGCCACCGACGACGACATCATGTTCGCGGCCGAAAGCGGGGAAGGTGCCGGACAGGAACAGGTCGGCGCCCTTGCGGGTGTCTTCGGCGTCGCCGGCACCGGCGAGCAGCCAGGTACCTGCACCGGTCACGGGATCGGGGTAGCCGCTGCCGTAGACGCGCACGTTCTGGACGTTGCCGCGGGTGTAGGCGGTGTTGAGCTTGAGCAGCCAGTTTTCACCGAAGCGCTGTTCGAGGTTGGCGAAGGCGGTGCTGGTTTCGCGCTGCCAGTAGCTCCACTTGGGGGCCATGTTGGTTTCGCGCGGGAGGTGGGCGAAGGTGCCGTCGCTGTTGAAGAAGGGCACGGTGCCCCAGGTGGAACCGACCGGGTTGTTGTCCTGGCGCTGGTAGCCGACGGTGACGGTGGTGGAATCGGTCAGGTCGCCTTCGAGCACGGCCATGCCGGCCATCTTGTCTTCTTTGTAGCGGTCGTAATACAGCTCGCGATCGGTGTAGGCGGCAACGACGCGGCTGCGGAAGCGGCCGTCGCTGGTCAGGGGGGCGTTGACGTCGGCTTCCATGCGGCGGAAGTCCCAGCTGCCTGCGCTGATGGCGAAGGAGGCGTCGAATTCCTTGCCGGGGCGCTTGCGCAGCAGGTTGACGGTGGCCGAGGGAATGCCGGCACCGCTGAGCAGGCCGTTGGCGCCGCGGATGACTTCGATGCGGTCGTAGAAGGCGGTGTCGTATTCCTGGTTGGTGGAGCCGCTGTAGGTGGGCAGGCTGTCGACCTGGAAGTCGGTGATGGTGAAGCCGCGCGCGTAGTACAGGGGGCGCTGGGTGTCGTAGAAGGAGACGTTGACGCCGGTGATGTTGCGCATGACGTCGTTGATGGAGAACAGCGATTCGTTCTGGATGCGGTCGAGGGCGAGGACGCTGGTGGACTGCGGGGTTTCCTGCAGGGTGATGGGCAGGCGGGTGGTGCTGGACGGCGCGCGCTGGGTGCCGACGACGTTCACTTGGTCAAGGGTCTTGGCGTCGGCGGCGCCACCGGCATCGACGGTGTCAGCCAGGGCCAGGGGCGAGGCCAGCGACAGCACGGAGAGCAGGGCCAAGCCCAGCGGGGCGCGGCGGAACGAAGCGGGCGGCAGGGTGCGGAAGGACATGCGGGGTCTCGGCGGAGGCGGTGGGGGTGCACAACGGGACGCAAATGTAAATCGTTCGCATTCTAATTACAATAATTTAACGAGCTGGAAGCGTCAGCGTCTTCCTCTTCCGGGCTTGGTCGCGGGGCGGTAGGGGGCAGCGGGGCACGCGTGAATCCATCCATGGAGCTCTTCGCGGCTCCTGCCGCTCAAGGCCCCGCTACCCCCTAC